>DGNZ01000049.1 GCA_002389175.1 Rhodospirillaceae bacterium UBA4479
TATCAGAGCTATCGGTTCTCTTCGTTCCTTGCAAAAGAGCGAGATGTGACGGCGATTTTTGTCAATTCAGGTCTTCTTTTCAGTATTATAAAAGCGATCATTATCGATGTTACAACTAGGTAGGATTATTCCCTGATTATAGCAAGCAATGGCCCGGTCACGTTGATTGACATGCTTTCAACTTTTCGTGTGAAGACATACACTTCGGGCATGATCAGGAAATTCGTCGTTAAATTATCCAAAATCTTATCGCGCCAAGGACTGTATCCATTTTTGGAAAACGCCTTTGCCCAAATTCCTGCAAACGCATCTGTCTTAAATGTAGGTGCGGGGGGAGAGATCGAAGGATTATTGCGCCAATATGCGTCTTCCCGTTCATTTGATGTCAAAAGCTTGGATATCGATCCAGCACGTCAGCCAGATATCGAAGGTGATCTTTCTAGTCATGATTTTGGTGGGAAAGAATTTGATGTGATCGTGCTATCGGAGGTGTTGGAGCATATTCGAACCCCAGACTCTGCCGTGAACAATGCGCTGGCGGGATTGAAGACCGGCGGGCAATTGGTTCTGACAACGCCGTTTTTGTTCCCCATTCATGATCGCCCACACGATTATTATCGTTTCACCAAATACGGCCTCTCATGGCTGTTGCGCGACTATGTGGACGTCGAGATCACGCCGCGTAATTCCTGGGCCGAGGCATTGAATGTGATGTTTGTGCGCCTGATTAAGGAAAAGAACCCCGTTTGCCGCTTCTTCGGACCTCTGATCGTGTTGCTGGCGTTTATTTTTGCGCCCATAGCGATGTTGCTAGGCGTTGTCTTCAAAACTGATTTTATGACGTCAGGATATCTGGTCACGGCTAAAAAGTCGTAGCGTACAGGTTGCAGCACATAATGTGCTCGCGTACCTTTCTTGCAAAATTTCAATCAAAATGGATACCAAGAACCCATGAGCGGAGACATCAAAAAAGTTGTTCTACCCGTTGCCGGATTGGGCACGCGTTTTTTGCCAGCGACCAAGGTCATGGCCAAGGAAATGCTGCCGATTGTCGATAAGCCGCTCATTCAGTATGCCGTTGAAGAAGCCTGGGAAGCGGGAATCACGGAAATCGTCTTTGTGACGGGGCGTGGTAAAGCCATGCTCGAAGATCATTTTGATTATGCTGTTGAGTTGGAGAATACACTCGAAGCGCGTGGGAAGTCGGCCGAGTTGGATATTGTCCGCGACTTAATGCCCGCCGCTGGGAAATTGGCAGTTGTTCGCCAACAATCACCGCTTGGATTGGGGCATGCAGTCTGGTGTGCCAAGCAAATCATTCAAGACGAGCCCTTTGCCGTGATTTTGCCGGATGATCTGGTGATGGCGGAGCGCGGGTGCCTTGCGCAGATGATTGATGCTTACAAAGACGTCGGTGGAAACATGGCAGCAGTCGTTGATGTGCCGCTTGAACAAACCAATCGTTACGGCATTTTAGATGTCACAGAGGACGACGGCACCCTGGCACGTGCGAGTGGCCTGGTTGAAAAACCCGACCCTGCAGACGCGCCTTCGACATTGTCGATTATCGGGCGTTATATTTTGCAGCCGGAAGTATTCAATGTATTGGATCGCCAAGAAAAGGGTGCGGGCAACGAGATTCAACTGACAGATGCCATTGCGGCCACGATGGCAGACGTGCCGTTCCACGGCCTTCGGTTCCAAGGCACGCGATTTGATTGCGGTGACAAGGCAGGTTTTGTCGAAGCCAACGTCGCATTTGCCCTACAACGCGACGATATTGGCCCGTCTGTGAAAGATGCGCTTAAAAAATATTTGTGATTATTTCTACTTTTCCATAGGCCCATATTCCCATGCCCAAAGATGATACGCCGTCCTTAAGTGCCCAAGATTGTCTCGATATCACGTCGCGTTGGTTGGTTGATTTTGATCGAGAAATTCGTTCGGGAAACGTCAAAGGCCTGGCTGCGCTACTTAGTGATGATACCCATTGGCGTGATCTACTAGCATTCACATGGCATACGGGATCGGTCAGTGGACGGGGCAATATTTCTGCAAAGCTTATTGAACTGGCTGAGCACAAAAACCCCGAGGGTTTTGCCATTGATCCCAGTCGGACAGCACCCCGTTGGGTCACCCGTGCGGGACAAGACTGCATTGAAGCCATATTCAGTTTTAGCACGTCCATTGGCACTGGCGCTGGGGCCGTTCGATTGGTCGCAGATCCTGATGGCACATGGCGGGCGTGGACAATTTCAACCACCTTGCAAGAAATTGAAGGACATGAAGAACGCTTTGGCCAAGCCCGCACAGGCGGTGATGCGTTCAACCGCGAATTTGGCGGCGACAATTGGTTGGATTATCGCAATAAACAGCGCGCCTATGAAGATCGCGACCCGGCTGTCTTAGTGGTCGGTGGCGGGCAGGCGGGGCTTGGTATCGCGTCGCGGCTGACCCATCTGGGCGTCGATACGTTGACGGTCGATAGTCATCCGCGCATCGGTGATAACTGGCGTAAACGCTATCACTCATTGACGCTGCACAACGAAGTCCACGTCAATCATCTGCCCTACATGCCATTTCCGCCGACGTGGCCGGTTTATATCCCAAAAGACATGCTCGCCAATTGGTTTGAGATTTATGTCGAGGCGTTGGAACTGAATTATTGGGCAGGCACGTCGTTGACGTCCGGGTCTTACGACGATGCTGCAGGATGTTGGGATGTGACATTGACGTTCGAGGACGGATCGACGCGACAGATTAAACCGCGTCATATCGTTATGGGGACAGGCGTAAGTGCGATCCCGATCATGCCTGAGCTGCCGGGCATGAATGAGTTCAAAGGCACGGTATTGCATTCCGGTGAGTATACCGAGGGGCATGAGTGGTCCGGCAAAAAGGCGTTGGTGGTTGGCACGGGCAATAGTGCGCATGACGTAGCCCAAGACCTTCATGCCTGTGGAGCCGATGTCACGATGATCCAACGCAGTTCAACACATGTAGTTAGCTTGGCTGAGGCGCAGCGCGTTTACACAATCTATGCCGAGGGACCTTCGGTCGATGATTGTGATCTGTTGGCGACATCATTCCCATTCCCGGTCTTGAAACAGGGTTATCAACGCACGGCGAAGCATACCACCGAGGTCGACAAGCCGTTATTGGACGGATTACGAGCACGCGGCTTTAAGCTTAACAGCGGTGTCGATGATTGCGGTTTTCAGATGAGTTATCTGCAGCGTGGCGGCGGATATTATTTCAATGTTGGATGTTCAGATCTGATCGCCTCGGGGGATATTAATCTGATCCACTATGACGATATCGCAACGTTTGGCCCTGATGGTGCCGTGATGAAAGACGGATCAACCATGCCCGCTGATTTGATCGTGATGGCGACAGGTTACAAAAATCAACAGGACACCGCGCGGGTGTTCTTGGGCGATGACGTTGCAGATCGTATCGGCCCCGTTTGGGGTTTTGGTGATGATGGCGAGCTAAGGAATATGTGGAGACGCACCAACCAACCGGGGTTGTGGTTTACGGCGGGGAGCTTGGCGCAGTGCCGAATTTTCTCGAAATTCTTGGCATTGCAAATCAAAGCCTGCGAAGAGGGATTGATTTCACCGACATTGCCATCTGAATAATCGCAAAGGGAAATTACAATGACCAAAGAGTGGAAATTCACGCATAACCGCGCCGCTGACGCAGAATGGACGCCGGGCCTTCGCGAGATTTTTGATTACCGTGATCTCGGTATCAAAGACTCAACCAATGGTGATTACGTCGCCCATGTCATTCGTGCGAATGGCAAACACGAAGCCGACGCGGTGCAGGAATGGCACGTGCACCACTGTGAATTCCAGTTCGTCATGGTCCTGAATGGCTGGGCAGAATTTGAATACGAGGGCGAGGGTATTCACCGGATAGAGAAGGGGGATGTGGTCAATCAACGTCCCGGTATTCGACACCGTGAAATTGCGTGCTCTGATGATTTCGAAGTGTTGGAAATTGTATCACCAGCAAATTTCAAAACGGAAATCGTCGTTCCACCCGCTTAACTCTCAGCTATATAGTATTCGATAAGTCGGATCGCTTCAGCGGAATGCCATTCTGCAGGGCCTGTTAAATAACCGCGCAACATGCCTGAGCGGTCCACGACATATGATATGGGCATCGCAATTCGATTGATGGCTCCGAAACCCTTATACAATTCCTGTCCATGATCGAATAAAAGCGGTAAATTCTTAATGTTGATCCGCTCGAAGAACGCCTGTGCTTTGGGCAGTGCGCCAAGACCTTGTTCGTCAAATGCGACTGGAACAACATCGAAATCTGCGCCGCCCAATGTGGCCTGCAACTGATCCAAGTGCGGCATTTCCCAAATACACGGTTTACACCACGTCGCCCAGAAACTTAGCAGTACGACCTTTCCGCGCCATTTCTCGAGGCTGCAAACCAGGCCACGGGGGCCAAAGAATGTCGCAGGAGGTGGTTTTACGGGCGCTGAATATTCAACAAACTGACGCGCTTGCCCGCGAAATACAGGTGGTCGGTTGTTACTTGCTGATAAGGTTCCAGGCCAACAACTGACGGCCAGTGCACCCGATAAAAACGTACGGCGATTGCAAAAGTAATTATTCATTTTAGAAAGTTAGCATCTAAATTCGGATTTCGTGGGTCACTTATTTGTTATGTGATCCTATCGCGTATGTATTGCGCAAAAGCTGGTACAATGAGGTTGCTTTGGCCAATGGTTGGGGAATGAATGGTGTTTGATACTTTTGGTGTAGTCGCGATTGCTGCTGCGTCCGTTAGCGGATTTGTGTTTGGTGCTGCGTGGTACGGTATTCTGGGCAAAGTCTGGATGCGTGCTGCAAATTTGTCAGAAGCCGCTACAAAGCCTTCCGCCGCTACCATGATAATCGGGTTTGTATGCCAAACCGTCATGGTCCTGACGATGGCTGGTGTCATGTGGCATACGGCGGCGACAACCATACGTGCAGGTATGATCACCGCAGTGTTTATCTGGGTCGGTTTCGTTGTAACCACCATGATCGTGAACCATCGGTTTCAGGGTCAAAAGTGGGCGCTGACCTTTGTCGATGCCGGGCATTGGTTTGGCGTGCTGATGATCCAAGGCGGTATGTTAGGTGCTCTCAGCCACTAAGCTATTTCGCTGCATAGAGCGTGCTCTGCACCCCTAAGTAACCATCCCACGCAAACCAAAAACTGATGTGCCCTGGAAGGCGCGCGAGTGATTTCCCACTTGGCCCGATAAGTGCATTTTCCGTGATTTTCCAAGACTGATCATCTGAAATAAGTTCTGTTGGTGATGATGTCGCTTTAAATGTTTGATCGCCGCGAAAATAGGCACGGACCTCGCGGGTTTCGGCATCACCGATCAGCACGATATTTTTATCGCCAAGCTGATCATTGATGACGGGCTTTGCCTTAAACGCCGAAAGTGGCCATGCACGGGCGACACCAAAATCTCTGATGCCGTACACATAATCTTTGCGTTTCACCACATCTTCGTTTCGTACGAGAGCGGGAAACATCAAATCAGGACTTGAGAAATAGGTCTGATAAACAACGCCTGACCCGTAGTCCCGATAAAATCCCGTATCAACGGATAGCACTTTTGTTGTTGGGTTTTTGGATTTCCATTTTGCCCAAGATGTGATCACAACTGGGCGAATTTTTAATTTTATGCTTTCACCGCGTAGGGGACCGTTTACGGGTTCGCCCGTAAATTGGTTCCACAGACTGTTGGTTTCACGATCAAACATCAATTTGTTGGATCGATACAGAAAACCGGATGAGCCAAACACCAGTGGCGTATCACGGCCCTCAACTTTGGTTTCAAACAAAATCCCGGCACCGCACAATGTGCAATAAGCTAGGGCGACAGGAACGCCGCCAATGACCTCGTTGAACATTTCATGCCACCCCATGATGCGAAGTGGGTACGCGCGGACATCGCCGTTGATGGATACGCCAAATACAAGATCGTTATCTTTGAGGTAATTCGCGTCTGCGGCTTCGATCAGTGTCGGATTATCAAGTGATGGGATACCGTCGACTTTCACACCTCCCCATGTGATTTCCTCAAAACGGATATCCATGTTTTCATTTTTGGCGCGGCCATTGCCCAGAAATTTATCGAAGTTCTCGTCGATGTATTTAAGAACAGAGACTTTAAGTTCGGTGTAGCTCTCATGGGAGATGATGTCTGGGTTTGCCTCTTGCCACAACATGGCTTCATTCCAGGTTTTGATATCTTCACCGGTCAGTTTTGAAATTCCCTCGGCAATGTACTCATGAGCAGAGCGATAGCGCATTCCAAGGATCAGGGACGATATGATGTCTTTGTTCCCGCGTGCGACGAGGCTATTCAAAGCTTCGCGTGACTGATGAAAATTACCTGAAATGACTGAGCGGGCCAGCGACCGTACATCTGCGGGGTCATTGGTTTGTTGAGCTACGGACGGCGAGCCCCATCCCAACAGCATAATGGCGGGTAGTGCAAATGCGAACGCGCGAAACATCAATCAGTCTCCTAATAATATTTCATCAGAGAATAAGCATTATTGGTTCTGCGGGAAGTGCCGCTCACCTCAATGTGACTGTGATTGATGGCCAAAGATCACGGTGTATGATGAGGGTGCATATCGAAAAAACCTGTCCACAGAAAGAAGGTTTAAGTAATGGCACGCGTTCCCAATTTAACAGTCGACGATGTGCCTGCGGATTTCGCAGCCCGGTTCCTAGAATTGATGACGGACTTTGATGAGTTTTCGAATCAAATCCCCGTGTATGCGCATTCACCAGCCGTCGTTTCGAAGATTTTCGAACTCGTCATGACGTTTCGTGAAAGTGAAAACTTAACCCGGCGTCAGGTCGAAATCGCGATCACGGCTGCCAGTGCTGCCAACAAATGTGCGTATTGTGTTGTGCATCATTCCCCAAAGCTTACCGAAGAAGGATTGTCGTTAGAGACAATCAATTCGCTGCTCGATCCAGAACCCATCGGTTTATCGGACGCGGAAATCACCATCAGGGATTACGCGGTTGCGGTGACAGAACGGGCATGGGGTATCCGCGACGAACTGTATGAGCGAATGCGGTTGCACTTCAACGATGCACAAATAGTCGAACTGACAATGCGGGCATCCTTTGCGGGAATGTTCAACAAGATCAATCAAGCACTGGGTATCGAGATTGAAGAGGGGTTGAAGGGCTCGTTCCTTGCCAAAGGCTTGGATCAGCGCCTGATCGACAATCTCGATACGAAATCATAGGACGATCAGTGTTTACGGTGCGCGACTGGTCAACAGCTTCAGGCCAGCAACGGTGAAAAATGCCCCCATCGCGGTTTGTATCCATCGTCGGCCCTTCGCGTAAATACGGATCATGGGTGCTGTTGAGAACGCAACCGCATAGATGGCGTGCATCCCAATAGATAGCGCTGTTGTCCCGACGACGATGGCGGCGGCAACCCAAACCGGTGCACCAGTGCCCATCCCCAATGCAATGATGGCGATCCAGGAAAACGCGGCTTTGGGATTCGTCATTTGCACGATGAAACCGCGTGAGAAGTAGCGTCGCAATCTTTGGTCATCGCCCACTAGCGCCTTGGCTTCCATATCTTGGGCGGAAACAGCTGCGCGGAATGATTTATAGGCAAGCCATAGCAAATAAAGCCCGCCTGCGATTTTGATGACCAGCAATGCTGATCCGTATGCGACGATTAACGCTGATAACCCAGATGCCGTGATCACAGCCCAACAGAATGACCCGGTTGCCACACCCATAGCCAACGCCATGCCGCTTTTGCGATTGACGCTCATCGACGTGCCCATCACTGCGAGGATATTGGGCCCAGGGCTCATCAAACCCAGGAAACACGCGGAGTAAGCCAGCAGAATACCTGGTAAATACAGTGTTAGAGCGTCCATTTTTTGTTGTTCCTTATTTTAAAATCTAACCCTGTTGTATCTTTATAATTGAGATACATGCTACGGCCAGCATCGAAGTATGAATGTAATTTAGATCGGGTGTTTCTCGACCGTACTGTTTCTTTTAGACTTGAAGAAATACGCCAAAAATCTTGGCGCCATGTTGATTGATCTTTTGGTACTTATGGACAGCTTTGACTATGTGATTGTTGGTGCGGGTTCGGCGGGGAGTGTTCTTGCCAACCGTTTGAGTGCCGATGGCAAATACACGGTCTGTGTTTTGGAAGCTGGGCCCCCCGATTGGAATCCGTTCATCCATATCCCAGCGGGCTTTATCAAGACGATATCAGATGGATCGATTAACTGGTTGTACGAGACAGTCCCAACGGAATGGACAAATGGCCGCGCTATTAAGCAACCACGCGGTAAGACCCTTGGCGGCTCCAGTTCCATCAACGGGCACATCTATACCCGGGGAAATCGATTGGATTACGATAACTGGGCGCAGCGGGGCAATCGTGGTTGGGGGTATGCGGATATTCTGCCGTACTTCAAACGCTCTGAGGACCGTGTAGGCACCGGCGAAGATTTGTTCCGGGGACGAGGTGGCCCCCTGAAAGTGACAGATATCGACTGGTCGCATCCCTTGACGGAGGCATTTATCGAAGGATGCCAAACCGTCGGCATTCCAAAGACGGACGACTACAACGGCAAAAGCCAAGAAGGCGTATCGTATTCTCAGCGTACCATTATGGGTGGCCGCCGAATGTCTGTGGCACGAGCTTTTTTAAGACCCGCCATGGCAAACGATAACCTGACGGTGATTACACGGGCACACGCGACAGGTATTGTGTTTGATGGCAAACTCGCTGTTGGCGTTTCTTATAAGCGTGGCGGTGCTAACGGCAAATCGCAGGAAGTCCGCGCCCGCCGTGAAGTCATTTTATCCGGAGGGGCATTTAATTCGCCGCAGCTGCTGCAATTATCAGGGATCGGTGAGCCCGAATTTTTAAAATCACTTGGGATCAATGTCCGTGTTGCCCTCAAAGGTGTGGGTGAAAACCTACGGGACCATTACGCACCGCGTTTTACAGCTCGCGTTAAGAACTCGGACAGTATTAACGAGCGGACCAAGGGACTGCGTCTTGTTCAAGAGATCATCAAGTGGGGCATTGGCCGCAAGGGTGTGCTGAGCCTCAGCCCAACCTTGGTGTATTGTTTCTGGCGATCCAATCCCGACATTGCGACCAGTGACCTGCAGATGACCTTCACACCTGCGAGCTACAAAGAGGGCGTGCAATCGGAATTAGATGATTTCCCAGGGATGACCATTGCATCTTGGCAACAGCGACCTGAGAGCAGCGGTTATGTTCGCGCCGCCTCGGTCGATCCATTCGATATGCCGCTTATCAATCCCAAGTACCTGGAAAACCCGATGGATCAGGAAGTCTTGTTGGCGGGAATGAAACTGGCGCGCCGTTTGCTCCAAACTGAGCCGTTGCAGCCCTATTTTGATTTTGAAGTTTATCCAGGTGCCGATGTGCAATCTGACGATGACTTAATCCAAGTCGCCAAAGAACGAGGCACGACAACGTTCCATCCGTGTGGCAGTTGTCGGATGGGTCCGGACACGGATCCAACTGCCGTTGTTGATGATCAGTTGCGTGTTAGGGGTGTCGAGGGATTGCGCGTTGTTGACGCGTCAGTGATGCCCATGATCCCGTCGGCGAATTTAAATGCGCCGACAATCATGATCGCTGAAAAAGCATCCGATATGATTTTGGCGAAAACACCGCCCGAGCCGATCATCATCAAAGATTAGTTAGTTATTCGTCACCAGGAACGCCGTAGCTGGGTGCATCGCCTGGCGAGATGGCGCGTGCCACATAATCATCCATTTGCGGTTTATAGATGGCCCATAGATCATTTAACTCGCGAATAGGATCGCCTTCGGTCCAATCAATGCGCAGGTCTACAATCGGCCAAGATAATTGGTCGACCACCATAATGCCTGCAGAACGGAGCGGTCCAGCTTCACCGCCCGCATCCAGGCCTGCCTTAATGACATCTAGCAGTCTGTCAGCTAAGTGTGTGCTTGTATTCTCAGACTCTTCGAACTTGGCGACCATGGTGCGTGGGACGCTGGCATCACCTAATAAATTGCCCGCTGCAGCGACATTTTTACCCGCGTTCTCGGCCCATAATCCAAGTGCGCCAGAACCCGTATGACAGGCCGTATCACCGTTTTTATCGATCAACAGAATTTGGCGATATTCCATATCAGGAGCGCTATGTTGAAGGGTTTCAATCGCTTCTAGTGCATCTGCGTTCGCATAAATAAGTTTCAATGCACGTGGCCCCAACGATGGGTCTGTGATATTTTGCGTGGATACAGCACCGACACCCGCTTGTGCGAATGCACAACGCGCAGCAACAGCGGGGCTTGATGATGTGACGACGACACCCATCATTCCAGTATCTTTGCATCGCGCGACGGCAGAAAACGTCATTCCTCGGAACCTTATAACTTTAGTTATAGTGAATGTAATATCCCGACCGTCCGCGTAAAGCTTTGATTTTGTGTGGTGATTGTTAACGTTATGCCAATTCGCTAAAAGACCTTCATAATTTTAGATATTTTTCAGGTGTTTTTATGCTCAATACCCCCTCTGCTTTAAACGGTATGGTGACTGCCCCGCATCACTTGGCGGCCCAAGCAGGTCTGCGAGTCTTACAAGATGGCGGCAACGCGGTTGAGGCCATGGTTGCCGCTGCGGCTGCCATCGCGGTTGTGTATCCGCACATGAATGCAGTTGGGGGCGATGGTTTTTGGCTGATTTCAGAGGCAGGGCAAGCGCCTGTCGGTATTGATGCTGCGGGACAAAGTGCGGGCCTGGCGACACCTGATTATTACCATGAACAGGGCATGGACGGCATTCCAGCGCGCGGACCAGGTGCTGCACTGACGGTAGGGGGTACAATTGGCGGTTGGGCCAAAGCGCTAGAGGTCGGGCAGGGCAATTTGCCACTATCTCGTCTTTTGGAAGATGCCATCAGATATGCCAAGCAGGGTATTCCCGTGACCCAAGGCCAAGTTGACCTAACCCAGGAAAAATTACCTGAGCTGATCGACGTGCCAGGATTTGCTGAAACATATCTTACGGATGGGGTCGTCCCCGCGACGGGCGATGTGCTTGTTCAATCATCTTTGGGAGAGACGCTATCCCGCTTGGCCCAGGCCGGATTGGATGATTTTTATCGTGGAGACGTTGCGCGCTCCAACGCTACCGCGCTTCAACGCGTCGGG
>DGNZ01000050.1:0-6879 GCA_002389175.1 Rhodospirillaceae bacterium UBA4479
CGATCCCACCACAAAAAGGTTTTTGGCAAATTACAGGAACGATTCCCGCAATCGCTTGTTTGATAATGCTCAAGTGCGTGGCCGGCGGTGTGACGATATCTAAAAGGTCGGGGGTCAACTCGGACAGCATCTGTCCCACGTCGTCATAGGCTTTGCAGTTTGGATAAGCCTTGGCTCGGGCCTGGGCGATTGAAATATCCAGATCGCACACCCCAACGATATCGACATCTAGGCGTGCCCATGCATCGTAATGGAACTGGGCAAAAAAGCCGCCACCGACGACAGCGATACGTTTGGTCATGGAAATGCCTCAGGCGCTTTAACGTATGACATGAACTCGATCAGATGAACGCTCTTAGTTCACCCAGGTCTTGCTCAGTTTAATGTTAAAGCACCCAAGGCACACAGTGTTTTTTGTCGATTGCAATCGACGGTCCGATTACAAATTAATCGCGGTTTTGCGATGTTGCGGAATGTCATCGAATTCACGTTCAGCTTCGATGTTGGCGGCCTCGCGGGTGACACCAATATCGGCCAACGCGTCATCACTCAACCGGGTCAGATGTTCACGTTCTTTGCTAATCCGTAATTTCAGCAAAAAGAACCGCCCTAAATCGACCAACCAAGGGCCGATGACCCCTGTCCGCCGGAATTCCATGCTCGCATAATTAAAATCTCTAAATATCTGGGCCATTGAACTTCTCCATATGTATGTGGGGGCACTCCCCGTTGAGAGAGAACATGCTCTTTTCCATTGTATTAGAGAAATGATTTTATATAATCTTTGGCATTATGAATACTAATGCAGAAAACACCCTGATCAGAAACATCGACGTCAGCTTGGCGCGCGCCTTTGTGGCGACAGCGGAAACGGGCAGCATGACTGCCGCCGCGCATCTGTTGAACCTGACGCAGGGCGCTATTTCGCAACAGGTGAAACGGCTAGAGGAATTATTCGGCAAGCAGCTCTTTGATCGCGATCATCGGACGCTTTCACTGACCGCAACGGGTGATCGTTTTTTACTTCATGCCCGCCGTTTGATCTCCATGAATGATGAGATTTGGGGATTAATGAGCGCCCCTGAGTTTGAAGGCACGGTCCGATTGGGTGTACCACGCGACATCATTCGCCCGTTTATTCCACCCATTTTACGAAGCTTTGGCGATTCATGGCCCAAGGTCCAAGTCGAACTGGTATGTAAATCAACACCAATACTTCGCGAGGCCCTTGGCAAAGGGGAAATCGATATCGCGTTAACCACGGAAACAGACACACCCTCGGCTGCTGAACGGCTATTAAGCGAAGACCTGGTTTGGATCGCAGGGCGCGGCGGCAAAGTCCGCCATGAAACACCACTGCCCATCACCATCACAGATGACACGTGTACGTTTAGATCCGCCATGCTGCGCGCACTCGAAGTCGCGGGCAAAGACTGGCGTCTGGTTGGGCCTGTCGGCACCAATGACGCTTTGTTAGCAACGGTAGAGGCTGACCTTGCCCTCGGCTCTTTGCTGCGCAGCACCGTACCGGAACACATAGATATCTTGGCACCTGATGAAAACTTGCCTGCGCTCAAGCCTTTTCACATCAATCTGTATACACGGACCAGTCACTCAAACCCGGTGGTTTCGCAGCTTGCTGATCATATCCGCGATCAATTCGCCCGTAGGTTCCGCGCTGGTGTTGCTCCGATGCAGAGAAAAGCCAGCTAACCTGATTGGTTGTTGAACCTATCGGTTGTGCGGGCTATCACCGGGCAACGCAACCGGGGGCCCCGTGATGAGTGAAATCCAAAATCCATCGTTACCCAAAAATTTGATCAAGGTGGTCCTTTTAGAGGGGATCAGCGAAACCGCTGTTGAGGTCTTTCACAATGCCGGATATCAGCAGGTTGAACGCCTCACGACGGCTTTGGATGGCGATGAACTCATCGACAAGATCAAAGATGCCCGCATTGTTGGTATCCGATCGCGCACTCAAGTCACAAAAGAGATTTTAAACGCTGTCCCTCGTCTTATCGCTGTCGGCTGTTTTTCTGTTGGCACCAACCAAATCGATTTGGGAGCGGCACAACGACGTGGCGTGCCGGTCTTTAACGCACCTTTTTCAAATACACGGTCTGTCGCCGAACTCACCATCGCTGAAATTATCATGCTGTTCCGTCGGACGTTTCCGCGGTCCATGTCAGCGCACCAAGGTGGTTGGGAAAAATCTGCGGCGCGCAGCAAAGAAATCCGCGGCAAAACTCTTGGCATCGTCGGATATGGCAACATCGGCACGCAATTGGCGATGCTCGCCGAAGCATTGGGCCTTCGGGTGGTTTACTACGACCACACAGACAAATTACGACACGGCAACGTCGAACCAACGGGTTCATTAGACGAGTTGCTGGCTCGATCAGATGTTGTTTCCCTGCATGTGCCGCAAACGCCAGAAACGCATATGATGATCGGCCCAGCACAAATCGCAAAAATGAAAGATGGCGCGTATCTGATCAATAACGCACGTGGCACCGTGGTCGATATCGACGCCCTCGCCGATGCCCTTGAAAGCGGTAAATTGGGCGGTGCTGCGATTGATGTATTCCCGACTGAACCATCATCTAATAACGATCCATTCAAATCGCGCTTACAGGGCATTGATAACGTCATTTTGACACCGCATGTCGGCGGCTCAACCGAAGAGGCACAGGAACGCATTGGCCAAGAAGTTTCGCGCAAGTTGGTCGATTATTCAGATATCGGCACGACCATCGGCGCTGTTAACTTCCCAGAAGTACTGCTCCCACCTCGCCCTGCTGGTACACGTTTCTTGCAAGTCCAAAAAAACCTGCCCGGTGAATTGGGCCGGCTGAACGCGGTCTTCGCAAACCGGACGATCAACATTGCTGGACAGTATTACCAAACCAAAGGCGACGTTGGTTATGTCGTTTTGGATGCAGATGGTGCTGTGCCCGATGCCGAAGAAATCATCAGCGATATTCGTGCCCTAGACGGCACAGTCCGCGCCCGACTGGTCCATCGTATCGAATAGTGCTGACCGGGGCGGCGGCACAGCATCGCGATTTGGATCATCTCACACTGAGTATTCCGGATGGGGCTCATGTCAAAGTCACTGATGTCAGCGATGATTTGGGCAATCTTGTCGTTGCTGGTCCGAAATCGCGCGACACACTGGCAGGCCTTACTGATGCGGACCTGAGCAACGACAGCTTCAAATGGCTGACAGGGCAGAAGATTGAGGTCGCGGGTATTCCGCTGATTGCACTTCGCGTCAACTACGTCGGTGAATTGGGTTGGGAGCTTCACTGCCCGATGGACAAACTGGTTGAACTGTATCAGGCCGTCTGGGCCGCAGGCGAACCACACGGAATCGCCGATGTTGGTTCCTATGCCGTCAACGCACTGCGGATGGAAAAAGCATACAAGGGTTGGGGGTCAGAACTGACCAACGAAATCACCATGATCGAAGCCGACTTGGAACGCTTTATCAAATTCGAAAAAGATGACTTCATCGGCAAGGCGGCCACTCTGCAACGCAAACAGGACGGCATTACGCAGGTCTGTGTTTACTGCGAATTGGATGCTGATGATTCCGATGCACACGGCGGAGAGCCTGTACTTGATGGCGACAAAGTCATCGGCATCACAACTTCGGGTGGATATGGGTATGCGACCGGGAAAAGCCTGTTATTCGCTTATGTCGATCCAGAATACGCCGAACCGGGCACGACCTTTAGCGTCGATATCCTGGCCGATGCCCGCACTGCAACGGTGTTGGCAGAACCCGCCTGGGATCCCGCTGCAGAACGATCACGCATGTGACACCCATCAGCCCCACCCACTTAATGCTGGGTGGGGCTGTACTGTTATTTTGCGAGCGGCTCTGTGGCTCCGCCCATCGCATGCCACGCGGCAATGCCACCTTTGAGGCGTTTGGCATTTAGGCCTCGCCGCTGCATTTCGCCGACGGCGTTACCGCTGACCTGATACCCATACACACAGTATCCGATCATGGGCTGGTCTTTCGGCAGGTCTTCTATCCAAATTTCAATATTTTGTGGCGCGAGTGTCCGAGCATTTGAGATCTTGTCGCTGCGCTTGGCCATATCCTCGTCCAAACAAATATCCAAAAGCAGGGGCGCGTTACCCGATGCCATCATCCTCTGTAATTCTTCGACACTAACTTCATTGTCTTCAGTCAGGCCAGACTCGCCCGAAATGCCAATAGCATCCATGAAGCGCTTGGTCGGACGATCCCAATGCAGATTGTTCATAAAGGCTTCAACATACGCATCAGCATTGCTGCTGAAATCCATATGATAAGCGTGTTCATACATATCCAACGCCAGTATCGGAATACCGCCTGCAAGCGCATGAGTATAATCAGCTGACCATTGGTTGGATAATCGTTCGAACCGTGACGACCAAACCAATGACACCCACCCCAAACCGCCGCCAAGGGCACGACCCATAGCGGTAAATTCTGTTTTCCAATTCTCAAAGCTGCCGAAGTCTCGCGCAATCGCGTCCGCCAAGGGTCCCGTTGGATCAACGGTCGGCCCGCCAATTCCATCCGCGCCGCCCAAACAGTCAAAGTAAACTTCATGCAATATAACCGAATTCGCCGCGATTAATCGTTCACGACCCAGTCCGTTGAGATCATAGGTTGGCGTATTTTCTAATGGCACGCTCGATAGTTTTTCTTCTATCGCGATCAATCGCCGAAGTGCGCCGCCGTAATTGTTTTCATAATGACTGGCTAAAAGCCCTTCGGATAAACCGACCAAGCGCGGCGGTTTAAAGGGGATCGGCATAACAGGATAACTCATTTCGTCGTCTCCAATAGGAGTCACGTGATGACCAGAAAGACGCTTGGAATGTGATGAGATTGTATCCGTTTCCACAAAGCGTACTCCCGGCGATAACGTACCGTGAGCGGACCTTGGGCGAATGCCTAATGGGGTGACCGCGTGACCCCGATGTACAGATCAATAGCGCAAGATGTTGGTTTAGACAACGGACGTCGTCTGAAGACGGCTAAGCGTCGCTGTGCATATCCCAATACGCGCGATGAATGCGTGCAAACATCTCGCCCGGCATACCATTCCCCACCGGGGTATCATCCACTTGGGAAATCGGCATCACGCCGCCAGCAGTCGATGTGATGATAATCTCATCGGCTTCCATAAGATCGGATACCGATACGGGGCGAATGACCATCGGGATTTCATTGGCAGCGCAGATGTCGATGACCGTCTGTCGGGTGATGCCTTCTAGCGCTCCTCGGTCCGGCGTTGCCAAGGCACCGGATTTAACCACAAAGATATTGAAGCCGGGACCTTCACACACGTTGCCATCTGAATTCAACAAAACCACCGTTTCCGCGCCAGCGTCATAGGCTTGGAGCAGAGCAACCTGAAAATCCAGCCAGTGATAATTTTTCACCGTAGGGTCAACAGCTTCGGGTCGAATACGTTCCCTGTCAGATATCGCCATGCGCAACCCGACTTTTTGTTTTTCAGGATCGGCGATCCACACGAATGGAATGGCGAAGGCATAAAACTGATTGCGGCAATCGCGGGGATCGCGCGAACCCGGCATTGGCGCGCCACGTGTTGCGATCAACGCGACATAAGCATTCGACAAGCCTGAAACATCCACCAGTTGTTGCAGAATACTGCGCACTTCGGCGTCATCAACAGGAAGTTGATACCGTAGCGTCTGAACACCACGCCAAAACCGCGCCAAATGGTCATCAAGTCGAAAGAACGTACCGTCCCACGTGTGCACGACATCATACGTCGCATCAGAACGCGTGAAGCCCCAATCCAAAATGGGGATACGCGCCTCTGCAATCGGCACAATGTCACCGCTTATCCAAGCCGCACCTGCGCTGAAATCCGTTACAGTCACAGTCGGTTTCTTTCCTTATTGCGGCTTCCAGATTTTTGTAATCGCTTCGGAGATTTCCGGCAGCACGCTCGCATCTTCGATCGTCGCGGGCATTTTGTATTCCTCGCCATCCGCAATTTTCTTCATCGTGGCACGTAGGATTTTCCCAGATCGCGTCTTCGGCAGGCGTGTTACTACGGCCGCTAATTTAAACGCAGCCACAGCCCCAATTTTTTCGCGGACCAGTCGGACACATTCACCAACGACAGCATCATGGTCGGTTTCAACGCCCGCATTCAGGACAACAAAACCGATTGGAAGCTGCCCCTTTAGCTTATCCTCGGCCCCAATCACGGCGCATTCAGCCACATCCGGGTGCGACGATAACACTTCTTCCATCCCACCCGTAGACAAACGGTGCCCCGCGACATTAATGACGTCATCGGTACGCGCCATCACATAGATGTAATTATTTTCGTCCTTCATCCCCGCATCACCGGTCTCGTAATATCCAGGGAAGTTGGTGAAATACGAGTCTTTGTATCGCTGATCCGCATTCCAAAGGGTCGGGAATGTGCTCGGCGGCAGCGGCATCTTCACGCAGATGTTGCCAATTTCACCGGGGGCAACTTCTTCGCCTTCATTGCTAAGCACTTGGACATTCCAGCCCGGGCAAGGGCGGGTCGGCGAACCAGGCACAACTGGTAACATCTCAATACCCAAACAGTTCGCAGCAATGGCCCACCCCGTTTCGGTCTGCCACCAATGGTCAATAACTGGAATATCCAACTTTTCCATAGACCAGTTCAGGGTATCAGGGTCGCAACGCTCACCTGCCAAGAACAACGCACGCAAGCAGCTGAGATCATAGTTGCCAATATAACTTCCCGTTGGGTCCTGCTGACGGATCGCGCGGATCGCCGTCGGCGCCGTGAACAACGTACAAACGTTGTGTTCGGCGACGACGCGCCAAAACGCACCGGG
>DGNZ01000050.1:6934-9415 GCA_002389175.1 Rhodospirillaceae bacterium UBA4479
GACGCGCCAAAACGCACCGGGGTCAGGTGTGCCGACCGGCTTACCTTCGTACATCAATGTGGTCGCCCCGTGCAGAAGTGGCCCGTAAATAATATAAGAATGCCCAACAACCCAGCCAACATCGGATGCCGCCCAGTACACTTCGCCGGGGTCTACATTATAAATGTTCTTCATGCTCCATTTCAGTGCGACAGCATGACCACCATTGTCACGCATCACACCCTTGGGCGCACCGGTCGTGCCGGATGTGTATAAAATATAGAGCGGGTCCGTCGCATCGACGGCAACACATTCGTGCGGTGATGCGTCAGCCATTTCGTCATGCCATGCATAATCACGACCAGAGATAAGGTCGGCGATTTCTTCTGGGCGCTGAACAATGATGCAGGACTCAGGCTTATGCTTGGCCAATTCAATCGCATCGTCCAGCAATGGCTTATAGGCAATCACACGACTAGGTTCGATCCCGCACGATGCCGTAACGACAACCTTCGGAGAGCAATCATTGATCCGTACCGCAAGTTCGTTGGCTGCAAATCCACCAAACACAATTGCATGGGTCGCACCAATCCGCGCGCACGCCAATGTCGCGATGACCGCTTCGGGGATCATCGGCATATATAGGATGACGCGATCACCTTTTACGACACCCTTTGATGCCAACACACCAGCGAACCTGGAAACTTGATCGAGCACTTCTGAATACGTGAAAGTCTTTTTGGTATCCGTGACAGCACTGTCATAGATGATGGCAGCTTGATCTCCCCGGCCCGCATTCACATGACGGTCCAGCGCATTGAAACAAGTGTTCATTTTGCCGCCCCTGAACCATCGATAGTGCGGTGGGTTAGACGTATCCAGCACTGTGTCCCAAGGTTCTATCCAGTCAATTTCCTTGGCAGCTTCTGCCCAGAATTTTTCTGGATCATCAATTGATTGTTGATACACCTCGTCAAATGACTGCCCCATGGAACCCTCCTCAAATTATTTACGCATGGCTTTTTTTAAAACACGCTCATGCTACAGGTATTTTTTCCAATTGTGCCTGACCTAGGTCAATCTGCAAAGCAGTTGTGCGTTCCAAGACTCGCGCCAAAACTGCGCCCATAAATGCTGCGCACTCTGCATCTAAACGTAACACTCTGTAACACCGAAAAGGTGCATAGCTGGCTATAATTCTTGCACATAAAGAATTTAATAGCGGTTTCGACAACTATTAAGCGCAGTTGGGAACCGAACCGGGGGCACTATGAAACGTATCCTAAGTTGGTCAATTCTAATTGGTTTTGCGGTCGCACAGATGGCGATCATTGCACCAAAATTCATCACATCTGGCAGCGAGACCATGTATATGGCTGTCGTCGGACCGATGACTGGCCCCGATGCCGAACGCGGCAAAGCCATGGTCGACGGTGCGACCTTAATGATTGATACCCTCGAAAAGAGCGGAGAACTTGGTGACCGAGATATCCAACTGATCATCAAAGATGATAAATCAGACCCGCAAACGGCGATGGAACATGCAGCCGCACTTGCACAAGATGAACAAGTTCTTGCAGTCCTCGGGCATCTTTCTGATGAAATTTCTCGTGCAACGGCACCCATATATGCCGCAGGCGGACTGCCCATTGTATCGGGCAGCAGTGGCTTGCCTTTGGTTGCGGCAGAAAATGAATGGTACTTTCGTGTCGGTCTAACCACTGTTCAACAGGGTACTTTTCTTGCGAACTACCTCGCCCGGGTGATGCAAGAAGACACGCTCCAAATCATCACAGCCCAAGACGAATACAGCCAATCGCTGACCGTCGCCGTTGAAGACGAGCTTTGGTTCTTGAAACGATTGGGTACGGCGCGTGTTGAAATTTCTAAAAAATGGAGCTTCGATGCTGCTGCCGAAGGTGAACATCAACTCGATGAAATTATCGACGAACTCTCTAAAACCTATACTGGCGGCCCACTATTGGTATCTGTCCCCAGTAATAACGCAGCAGATGTTATCCAACGTATTCGCGACAATCCGCGCCTCCGGTTCGGCAAGCCCCTACCCTACAAGATCATTGGCCCAGACTCGCTGGGGCGTCCAGAACTTCTCACATCTCTATCGACCCTTAACCGCGAAACAGCACGCCCTGGGTACTACACCGAGGGCATGCTCGCCGTTGCACCCTTTCTTGAAGACGTCGCCAACCAAAAGGCACTGGATTTCAGGGAAGAATTCCAAACCCGTCATTCACAAGCACCAAGCGTGATTGCAGCCGGTTTCCATGACGCTGCCACTGTGGTCGCCCAAGCCATGATGAAATTGGTCGCAAATCCAGATGACGTTAAGGCGGCGCGCGCCGAAATTCGCGATCATTTGATGAAATTTGATGTGCCGGATAAGGCCGTTTCTGGTGTCACGGGTGGTATCTATTTCGATCGGGATGGCAACGCGATTAAGACCGTGCCTATTGGTGTTTACCGAGACCGCCGCCTTGTTTC
>DGNZ01000227.1 GCA_002389175.1 Rhodospirillaceae bacterium UBA4479
GGTTATAACGTTGAATATTCAGCGATGACATTCGCGCTGTTCTTCCTCGGTGAATACGCCAACATGATCCTGATGTCGGCAATGACGGCAGTGTTGTTCCTGGGCGGCTGGCTGCCACCAATGGATATAGCACTGTTTACTTGGATCCCGGGCCCAATCTGGCTGGCACTCAAGATCGCGTTCTGTTTATTCATCTTTATTTGGATACGCGCGACGTTCCCGCGTTATCGCTATGACCAATTGATGCGGTTGGGCTGGAAAGTGTTCCTGCCGCTGTCGTTGGCTGCTGTTGTTATTGTTTCGGGCGTGCTTGTCGCGTTCGATATGGCCCCGAAACTTTAAGTTGGGGCGGAGAGGGTAAGAACCATGAGCTTTTTAGGCCACGGTGCAAAAACAATTTTCTGGACGGAGCTTGTCTCAGGCATGTCCCTGACGCTGCGGTATTTCTTTCGCAAGAAAGTGACCGTCAACTATCCGTACGAAAAAGGCCCATTGTCCGCTCGGTTCCGAGGCGAACACGCGCTGCGTCGTTATCCCAATGGTGAAGAACGCTGCATTGCCTGCAAACTGTGCGAAGCCATTTGCCCGGCGCAAGCGATCACGATTGAGGCTGAGCCACGCGATGATGGTTCCAGACGAACCACACGTTATGACATCGACATGGTGAAATGTATTTACTGCGGACTGTGCCAAGAAGCATGCCCGGTCGATGCAATTGTCGAGGGACCAAACTTCGAATTCGCCGCTGAAACACGCGAAGAGTTGATGTACGACAAAGATAAATTATTAGCCAACGGTGACCGCTGGGAAACCCAATTGGCCGAACGTTTGAGAATCGAAGCACCTTACCGTTAGGGTGCACGAGGGGGTTAAATGATCGAAGCGCTTGCGTTTTATCTATTCGCATTCGTCGCCGTAGTATCAGGTGTCTTGGTGATTTCGTCCAAGAACCCTGTGTATTCGGTGCTATTCTTGATCCTCGCATTCTTCAATGCGGCAGGACTTTTCGTGCTATTGGGCGCTGAATTCTTGGCCATGACATTGGTGATCGTCTACGTCGGTGCCGTCGCCGTGCTGTTTATGTTTGTGGTTATGATGCTCGACATCAATTTCGTCCGGATGCGCCAGGGCTTCTTGCAATACCTACCCGTCGGCGCACTCGTCGGTCTTGTATTGCTGGGTGAACTGCTGATCGTCGCTGGGGGCTGGGCATTCTCTCCCGAAGCGGCCTCAATGTTGGCAGCACCAACGCCACCTGTTGATCAAATGACCAATACGCACGCCATTGGGCAGTTGCTGTACACCAAATACATTTATCTGTTCCAAGCAGCGGGCATGGTCCTGCTGGTCGCTATGGTTGGTGCCATTGTGCTGACCCATCGCTACCGGGTTGGGGTGCGCAAACAGAACATTGCAGAACAAGTCGCTAGAAGTCCCAAGGATGTGGAACTTCGCGATGTTGAAATCGGGAAGGGCATCTGATGTTAGAAATTGGCCTCGGGCACTACCTGACTGTCGCAGCGATGTTATTTACGCTCGGCATCTTCGGTATCTTCCTGAACCGCAAAAACGTCATCGTGATTTTGATGTCCGTCGAACTGATGCTGTTGGCGGTAAACATCAATCTTGTCGCGTTTTCCAGCCATTTGGGGGATTTGGTCGGCCAGATTTTCGCCATTCTCGTTTTGACCGTTGCTGCAGCTGAAGCAGCCATCGGCCTCGCAATCTTAGTCATCTACAACCGCAATCACGGAACGATTGCGGTTGAAGATGTCAACATGATGAAGGGCTGAGCAGCATGATCGAGACAATCCTCGTATTCCTGCCGCTGATCGGCTCCATCATTGCCGGTGGCATGGTGTTCATGACCATCAACGCAGACGATCAAGCCCGGCATAAGCTGGATGTTGCTTCGCAAGTTGTGACCTGTGGCTTGATGCTTATTTCGGCATTGCTCGCTATCTTGATCTTCATTGACGTCGGGCTGAACGGTAACGTCCGCACAACCGAGTTGTTTACCTGGATTCAATCCGGTTCGTTCGAACTGTCATGGGCGCTCAAGGTCGATACGCTGACATCGGTGATGATGATCGTGGTTTGCGTCGTGTCCGCCATGGTTCACGTTTATTCCGTCGGCTACATGCATCACGACTCGTCCGTGCCGCGGTTCATGTCTTACCTCAGCTTATTCACATTCATGATGCTGATGCTGATCACCGCCGATAACTTGGTGCAGATGTTCTTTGGTTGGGAAGGCGTTGGCCTTGCCAGTTATCTGCTGATCGGTTTCTGGTACAAAAAACCAAGCGCTAACGCAGCCGCGATCAAGGCGTTTGTTGTAAACCGGGTTGGCGATTTTGGCTTCGGTCTTGGAATTTTCGCGACATTCCTGTTGTTCGACACCGTGCACCTGGACACTATTTTCTCGTCCGTCCCTGATCATACGGATACCGTGCTGCACGTGTTTGGCATGGACTTTCATGCACTGACCATTATCTGCCTGCTGCTGTTTGTGGGCGCGATGGGTAAATCCGCACAGTTGGGCCTGCACACATGGTTGCCCGACGCGATGGAAGGTCCAACCCCCGTTTCGGCCCTGATCCACGCGGCAACGATGGTCACCGCAGGTGTGTTCATGGTCGCCCGCTTGTCGCACATGTTTGAATATTCAGATGTTGCCTTGACCGTTGTGACGGTTGTCGGCGCATCCACAGCTATATTTGCCGCGACAATTGCCTGCGTACAGAACGATATTAAACGCGTCATCGCGTATTCGACATGTTCGCAGTTGGGCTACATGTTCTTTGCCTGTGGTGTGTCCGCATATTCGGCAGGTGTTTTCCACCTGATGACCCACGGCTTCTTTAAGGCGCTGTTGTTCTTGGGCGCTGGTGCTGTCATTCACGCCATGTCAGACGAACAGGACATGCGCAAAATGGGCGGCATCTGGAAGATGATCCCGGTTACCTATGCGATGATGTGGATTGGCTCGCTCGCATTGGTGGGGATACCGCCGTTCGCAGGATACTTCTCCAAGGATATCGTACTTGAAGCCGCATTTGCGTCGCACACGGGCGTTGGCCAGTACGCATTTTGGCTCGGCATCACCGCTGCACTTCTGACCGCGTTCTATTCCTGGCGTTTGTTGTTCATGACGTTCCACGGCGCACCGCGCTGTGATGAAACCGTTTTGGCACACGTCCATGAAAGCCCAAAAGTCATGCTGATCCCATTGATCGTGCTGTCCATTGGGGCAATTGGTTCGGGTTATGTCGCCTACGATTGGTTTGTCGGGGCAGGGCATGATGCATTCTGGGGCGATGCGATCTTGATCTTGCCGTCCCACCCTGCGCTTGAAAATGCCCATCACGTGCCTGCACTGGTCAAATATGCGCCATTGATTGTGGGTGCTATCGGTATTGCGGCTGCATACGTCTTGTATATCGCTAAGCCTGATATCCCGGGCAAAATCGCCGCCAAGTTCCAGCCCGTATACCAATTCTTGCTCAACAAATGGTACTTTGATGAGTTGTACGACAAGATCTTTGTTCGCCCATCATTCGCGCTGGGTCGCAGCTTCTGGAAGGGTGGCGATGGCGCCCTGATCGATGGTGTTGGTCCGGACGGTGTATCGGCCGCAGTCAAAATCTTGGCGCGTCGCGCGTCCGCACTGCAGACCGGGTATCTCTATCACTACGCATTCGCCATGCTGATCGGCATCGTTGTTTTGATCAGCCTGTATATTTTCACCAAGGGGGCGTAAGAGCCGACGATGACTGACTTTCCGCTCCTTTCGATCCTGACGTTTGTGCCGCTGGTCGGTGCCGTCCTGATCCTGGCGTTTATTCGTGACGTCGATCCTGAGGTAGAAGCCCGCAACGCGCGCTTTACTGCGCTGTGGACCTCGTTAGCTGTGTTCCTGGTGTCGCTGGTGCTGTGGTTCAATTTCGACAAGAATTCGTCTGAATTCCAGTGGGTCGAAAAAGTCGAATGGATGCCTGCGTTCGGCATTTCCTATCACATGGGTGTCGACGGTATTTCGGTGCTGTTCGTTCTGCTGACCACACTTTTGGTGCCGATTTGCATCTTGGCCAGCTGGGAAGCGATCAAAGAACGGGTGAAGGAATACATGATTTGTTTCCTGATCCTGGAAACCTTCATGATCGGCATGTTCTCGGCCCTCGATATGATGTTGTTCTACATCTTCTTCGAAGCCGTACTTATCCCGATGTTCATCATCATCGGTATTTGGGGCGGTAAAGATCGCGTCTACGCGGCGTTTAAGATGTTCCTCTACACGTTGCTCGGTTCGGTCCTCATGCTGATTGCGATGTTGGCGATGTATTTTGATGCTGGCACAACCGATATGACGGTGCTGCTCACCCATACATTCCCATCCGAAATGCAAAAATGGATTTGGCTGGCGTTCTTTGCATCGTTCGCGATCAAGGTACCGATGTGGCCGGTTCATACCTGGCTGCCTGATGCGCACGTGCAGGCGCCAACCGCAGGTTCTGTGATCTTGGCAGGGGTCTTGTTGAAATTCGGTGGCTACGGTTTCTTGCGGTTCTCGTTACCCATGATGCCCGAAGCCAGCGTCTACTTCACACCGCTGGTCTACACGTTATCGATTATCGCCGTAATCTACACATCACTGGTCGCACTCGCCCAAGAAGACATGAAAAAGCTGATCGCGTATTCGTCGATTGCGCACATGGGGTTTGTGACTATCGGTACCTTCACATTGACCGTGCAGGGGATCGAAGGTGCGATTTATCAGATGCTGTCGCACGGCGTCGTCTCGGCTGCGCTGTTCCTGTGCGTTGGTGTGATCTATGACCGCATTCATACGCGCGAAATCAGCGCTTACGGCGGGCTGGTGCATCGAATGCCCGCGTATGCCCTGACATTCCTGGTGTTCACCATGGCATCAATTGGTTTGCCCGGTACGGGTGGGTTTATTGGCGAAGTGTTGGTGCTGGTAGGCGCATTCAAGGCCAATAGCTGGGTCGCCGCGTTGGCGATGCTGGGTGTGATCCTGGGGGCGGCGTATATGCTGTTCCTATATCGCCGCATCATCTTTGGCGAACTCACAAAAGAAAATTTGATGAAGATTAAGGATATGAGCAGACGCGAGTGGGCGATCTTTGCACCGCTGCTTATCATCACGATCTGGATGGGTGTCTATCCGGTCGTCTTCCTTGATTTCATGCATGTGTCGGTTGAGAACCTTCTTAGCCAAGTCGAAACATCACTCGCCGCCAGCTCATCTGCGCTGCAGTTGGCCGGTCAGTAGGGGGCGGAGAAATGGAAATGGCCGAAACGCCGAATTTGATTCCCGCCCTGCCAGAGCTATTCCTGGCAGTCGTCATCATGGCGCTGATGATGTTTGGTGTTTTCCAAAAGGGTGGCCTGAAGGACAACGACGAAGGCGTATTTCGCATGGTTTCGATCCTGGCGATTGTCGCATTATTCATCAGTGCCGCCTTGCTATGGCCATCCGCAGGTCCACGCGTGCTGACCTTTGCTGATATGTTCGTCACGGACATGTTCGCTGTGTTCACCAAAGGTATGGTGATTATCGCAGCCGCTTTGGGCATATTGATGAGCCGCGACTTCATGGAACGCCATCATGTCGCACGTTTTGAATTCCCGATCCTGATTCTGTTCGCGACCCTCGGCATGATGCTGATGATTTCAGCGAACGATCTGATCAGCCTTTATGTCGGCTTGGAATTGCAGTCGCTGTCACTTTACGTGATGGCATCGATCCAGCGTGACGATAAGCGCGCAACAGAAGCAGGACTTAAGTACTTCGTGCTCGGCGCTGTGGCATCGGGTCTGTTGCTATATGGCTCATCGTTGGTTTATGGCTTTGCAGGCACCACCAATTTTGATGCACTGGCGGGCTTATTTTCTGCAAATGCTGACGTACCAACCGGTCTTGTCATCGGCATCGTGTTCATCATGGCCGGTCTTGCGTTCAAGGTTTCCGCTGTGCCGTTCCATATGTGGACGCCCGATGTATACGAAGGCGCACCGACCCCGGTTACTGCATTCTTTGCCGTCGCACCTAAAATTGCAGCATTGGCGCTGTTTATCCGTGTCATGGTCGGACCGTTTGGTGACTTGATCGATCAGTGGCAACAGGTCGTGATCTTGATTTCAATCATGTCCATGGTTCTGGGCGCGTTGGCCGCAATCAACCAGCGCAACATCAAACGCCTGATGGCGTACAGTTCCATCGGTCATGTGGGTTACGCTCTCGTTGGCTTGGCTGCAGGCACCGAAGAGGGCACGCGCGGCATCTTAATATATCTCGCGATTTACCTGGTTATGAACATCGGCACGTTCGCGTGTATCTTGTGTATGCGCAAAGGTGGCCGGATGGTTGAAACCATCGATGATTTGGCAGGCCTTGGGAAAACCCATCCGATGCTGGCCGCAACCATTGTTGTGTTCATGTTCTCATTGGCCGGCATTCCGCCGCTCGCAGGATTCTTTGGAAAGCTATATGTCTTCTTGGCCGCCATCGAAGCAGGCCTCTTTGTCCTCGCCATCATCGGTGTGGTGACCAGCGTCATCGGGGCATTTTATTATCTCCGCATCATCAAGGTCATGTACTTCGATGACCCGATCGACAGCTTGGATACACCGATTGGCAAGGAACTCACACTCGTGATCGCCTCTACGTCGATCATCATCTTGTTGTTCTTCGTCTATCCTGCACCCATTCTTGCAGGGGCAGCAACAGCTGCTGCATCGCTGTTCGCTGGATGAGCGACGACAACTTCGAAATTCCGCGTCTACCGGCCGCCTATAACCTGATCCCATTCGAAAGCGTCGGTAGCACCATGACCGAGGCGCGCAAGCTTGCCATTTTGGGCGAAGATGAAACGCCCGATGGCACACTGATCTGGGCCCGCGAACAGACCGAGGGCAGGGGCCGTCGCGGCAATTCATGGGACAGCCCCAAGGGCAATTTCTACATGTCCCTGATAACCCGGCCCGATGTGCTACCTGCAAACGCGGCTGAATTGGCGTTCGTCACGGGGTGTGCGATTTTCGATACCGTCGGCGAAGTCTGTGAACCCGGCTTTGAATGTCGCCTTAAATGGCCCAACGATGTTTTGCTGAATGATTGCAAAATCGCAGGCCTTTTGCTGGAAACCCGGGCGAGTGCGGGTGATAACGTGGATTACGTAATCATTGGCCTTGGCTTGAACTTGCTGTCACATCCGCAAAATACAGAATACCCCGCGACCAACTTTGTGAATGAAGGCCAGATCATCCCCGATACTGTGTTCTTGGAAGCCTTTGCGCGGCACTTTATGGACTGGGCATCGCGTTGGGTCGATGAGGGTTTTGAGCCTGTTCGCCAGGGGTGGAAATGGCGCGCGAAAGGGATCGGCGAAGAAATTAATGTCCGCCTTGAAAACGAAACACTCACCGGTGTGTTTAAGGACTTGGCCCCAGATGGTAGTCTTATCCTTGATCAGGACGGAACGGAGCGCATAATCACAGCTGGTGATGTGTTCTTTCCGAATTTGAACAAGGACAGTTAAACCTATGCTCCTCGCAATCGACAGCGGTAACACCAATTCGGTCTTTGCGGTATTTGATGACGACGGTTCTATCGTCGGGCAATGGCGCGCGTCTGCGAAATCAACGAAAACAGCAGACGAATTGGCCATCTGGCTGCGCCAACTGATGGAAATTAGCGAGATCAATCACAAAGACATCGATAGCGTCGTTATTGCATCCGTGGTTCCAGATAATCTGTTTGATCTGCGCACGTTGAGCGAAAAGTATTTCGGCTGTAAAGCCCTGGTCGTGGGCGATCCTAATTGCGATTTAGGCATCGAAGTCCAGGTCGATCGTCCCGACGAAGTGGGCGCGGACCGATTGGTCAACGCGGTTTCCGCGCATGAAACTTATGGTGGGCCGTTGCTACTGATCGACTTTGGGACTGCAACCACGTTTGATGTGGTTACAGGGGACGGGGCATATGACGGTGGCGTGATTGCTCCTGGCGTCAATTTATCTCTCGATGCATTACAGATGGCGGCAGCGAAACTGCCCCGTATCGATATTGCACCGCCTGCGAGTGTGGTTGGAAAGAACACAATTTCTGCCATGCAGTCTGGGATTTATTACGGCTATGCATCGATGATCGAAGGCGTGACAGAGCGTATTCGGGCCGAGCGTGGCCACGCAAGTTTGCCCGCAATCGCGACCGGGGGCCTCGCCGAGATGTTTGCACCTGCCTGCCCATCAATTGAAAAGACCGATCCGGATTTGACGCTGCGCGGTTTGTTTGTCATTAACCGCCGTAACACGCGTTGATCCAGGCATCTGTGCCTCGCACAAACGCTCCTTCAAAAGGCAAATTTAGACAAACATGACTCAAGAACTTTTGTTTTTGCCGCTCGGCGGTGCCGGGGAAATCGGCATGAATCTCAACCTGTATGGGCTCGGCAAGCCTGATGATGCAGATTGGTTGATGATCGATTTCGGTGTCACGTTTGGGGATGATCATCCCCCAGGTGTCGATCTGATCACGCCCGATCCTCAATTCATTGTGGAACGTCGTGATCGACTTCATGGCTTGGTCCTGACCCATGCGCACGAAGATCATTTGGGCGCTGTACCGTATTTGTGGGATCGATTGCGCTGCCCGATTTATGCAACGCCTTTCACCATGCATATGCTCAAGAGCAAGCTGAAAGAAACGAATTTTGCCGATGAAGTCCCCTTGCATGAAATCCAGCTGGATGGCGCATTTGACGTCGGGCCTTTTTCCCTCGACCTGATCACGTTGACCCATTCCATTCCCGAACCCAATGGCATCGCAATCAAAACACCTCTCGGTACCGTATTGCATACGGGTGATTGGAAGTTCGATCCTGATCCCGTCATCGGTGACGTATCAGATGAAGCCGCCCTCAAACGGATCGGTGATGATGGCTGTCTCGCAATTGTCTGTGACAGCACCAACACGTTCGTACAGGGGCATTCAGGTTCCGAAGCGGGACTGACAGACAATCTGACTGAGATCATCAAAGGATGCACCGGCAAGGTCGCTGTGGCGTGCTTTGCGACCAACGTTGCCAGGTTGGCAACTGTTGCCAAAGCTGCAGAAGCCGCTGGACGTGACGTGGTGTTGGCGGGCCAGTCCCTGCAAAAAACAACAACAGCAGCGCGTAAATGCGGATACCTAGAGGACGTGCCTGCGTTCCTGGACGAAGACGCCGCAGGATTCATTCCCGATGATCGCTTGTTGATCATCTGCACAGGATCACAGGGCGAACCCCGCGCAGCGCTTTCGCGGATTGCGACGGACAATCATCCGCGTATTACGCTGGGTAAAGACGACGCCGTGATCTTTTCCAGTCGCGAAATACCCGGCAACGAAGTCGGCATCGCGATGATGAAAAACAATCTGGTGCGCCTGGGTGTGCGCCTTATCGAAGATGTCGACGGCAACATCCATGTATCCGGGCATCCCAATCGCGAAGAATTGACGGAAATGTACCAACATGTCAGGCCACAAATTTCGATCCCCGTGCATGGGGAACGACGCCATTTAGAAGAACATGCCAAACTGGCCAAGATTTGCCAGGTCCCGCACGCCATCGTTAACGAAAATGGCGGCATGATCCGCTTGGCCCCAGGGACACCCGAAATAGTTGATCATGTGCCATCAGGTCGATTGGTGCGCGATGGCAACCGCATGATCCCCATGCATGGCGAAGCGATCCGCAGCCGCATCCAGGGCCTTTGGAACGGCACCATGGTCATCACCGTCGTCGTCGATGCGTCTGGCGTTCCCTTATCCGATATCGTGATTTCCACAACGGGGTTTTTAGAGCCCTATGAAGAAGATGACGTTCTGGATCAAGTCGCTGATGATATCTATAATTCCATCGAGAGGCTATCCAAGCGAGATCGCGGCAATGATAACACTTTGTCAGAGGCCATTCGCTTGTCAGCCCGGCGATCGGTTCGACGGAAACTTGACAAGAAACCGATAGCTGATGTTCATCTCGTACGCGTTTGAGTAAGTAAGGAGTTCTATCATGATTGGTCGCTTGAACCACGTCGCCATTGCCGTTCCTGATTTGGAACAGGCATCAGCCTTATATCGCGACACGCTGGGTGCACAGGTCTCTGAACCCATGGACGAGCCTGATCATGGGGTCACAACCGTATTTATCGAATTACCGAATACCAAGATCGAATTACTGCATCCGTTGGGTGAGAATTCCCCGATTCAGACATTCCTTGATAAGAACCCCAGCGGCGGCATGCATCATGTCTGCTATGAGGTTGATGACATCATCGTTGCACGCGACAAAATGAAAGCCGACGGTGCCCGCGTGCTGGGCAGTGGCGAGCCAAAGATCGGTGCGCACGGCAAGCCCGTGCTATTCCTGCATCCAAAAGATTTCTGCGGCACCCTGGTAGAGCTAGAGCAAGTTTAAAATGGATAATATTGTCACCGCCACCGCTGTATTCGTCGTCATCTGGTGGCTCGTGCTGTTCATCACGTTGCCATTCGGTGTGAAGCGCACCGAAGAAGGCGATCTGGAACCCGGCCAAGAACCCGGTGCACCAGCCAAGCCAATGATGTGGCGCAAAATAGCAGTGACAACTGTGATCACAGCCGCACTATGGGTGTTGTTTTATTATTTGAGTGAAACTGGCCTCATCAGTTTCCGCCCCGAATAATCGCCTGAAAAATCACCGAATAATTTTTAGGGCGTGACAGACTTAGACAAAATCATCGCAATCAACCGACAGCGGATCGGATTAGACCCACACGACCTGACCGCTGACCAAGCATTTTCAAAAATCACAGGGGCCCATGGACGATTGTGTGTCTATGGCACGTTGCGCCCAGATGAAGAGAACCATCATTTGCTAGAGCCCATAGAAGGGCAGTGGGATGATGTCACATATAGGGGGTACTTCTCGCCCCCTGATCAAAGCTACGGATACCCCCGGATTGCATGGACACCGCATGGGGATGAAAATCACGGGGACTTGGTCACATCATCAAAACTACCATCCCATTGGGCAGCGTTAGACGAATTTGAAGGTGAGGATTATTGTCGGTTACTGACGATTGTTCAGTCCAAAACTGGTCCATTGGTTGCGAACATTTATGGATTTATCGATTCGACCCGCACACATCTGTTGATGATGGACGGCATGAACGTTCACGACGATAGGGATTAACACCATGCCAGATTATTGCGACTACGCCCCCGATGATCCTGTTCATCAAAGTTATCATGCGACGGAATATGGATTCCCAACAACGGACGAAAGCGTGTTGATGGAGCGTCTGGCGTTAGAGATTTTCCAGGCCGGGCTATCGTGGGGCATCGTCTTGAAAAAACGTGCCGCCACCTTAGATGCGTTTGATGGATTTGAAATCGACAAGGTGGCCGCGTACGGAGACAAGGATGTGGCGCGATTGCTGGATAACGCAGGCATCATACGCAATCGATTGAAAGTTCACGCCATCATCCACAACGCCAACGTCATCAAGGGCTTTCGGGAATCACATGGCGGGTTTACCGGTTGGATTATCGCCCACCACCCCATGGCTAAGCCTGATTGGGTCAAGCTGTTCAAGAAAACCTTTAAATTTACAGGTGGAGAGATCACGGGCGAATTTTTGATGAGTACCGGTTATCTGCCCGGCACGCACCGCGAGAATTGTCCGATTTACGCCAAGGTAAAAGCGTTATCTCCACCATGGATGCAGGTGGACCCGGCGATTTACGGCTAACCTCTAACCGCAGATTTCATTCACAAAAAAAGGCAAGGCTTCTCAGCCTTGCCGTTTTTGTTTTCCTCCCGCACCCGGGCCTAAATGTGCGCCTCATTGGACGCACCCCGTTAGCAGAAGGCCTGTATAGTATGTTGTCAGCTTTTTGTCATCAAAAAAAACCATAAAACCCTAGGGTTTCTGGGGTTTTGAACGGTTCTAATTTTGCATCGGCATCAGATCAGCGCGAACTTCAATATGAACGCCCCTGCGATGACAAAGACCGCGAGCGGCACATCTGACCCTCGGCCTGCCAAGACTTTGATGCCCGCATATGTGATGAAGCCAATACCAATCCCCGTCGCGATGGAAAACGTTAACGGCATGGCGATCGCCGTCATAACAGCAGGGACCATTTCAGTGACGTCATCCCAATCAATTTCCGCCATACCCCGTGTCATGACACAGGCGACAAACAACAACGCCGGAGCTGTGGCATAGGCGGGGACTGTCCCTGCCAAGGGCGAGAAGAACAGCGCCAACAGAAAACAAATCGCAACAACAACCGCGGTCAGGCCTGTACGTCCACCCGCTCTGATGCCAGATGCGCTTTCGATGTATGTGGTTGTTGTCGATGTGCCGAGCGCGGCACCCGCAACTGTCGCCGTCGAGTCGGCCAGCAGGGCGTTCCGCAATCTAGGCAACTTACCATCGGCATCCAACAAATTGCCCCGGTGCGCGAGCCCCACCAACGTGCCCGCAGTATCAAACAAATCGACGAACAAGAACGCGAAAACGATGGCGATAATGCCCACATTTAACGCACCCGCGATATCCATCTGCATAAAGGTCGGTGCCAAAGATGGCGGCATGGATACCAATCCACCAGCGGGTGAGATACCTAACGCAACACCAGCACCCGTAACGGCCAAAATCGCGATAATAATAGCACCTGGGATTTTGCGGGCATCCAATACAGCCAGCAATATAAATCCAGCGGCCGCCAACAATGCCGATGGGGCGCCAACATCACCCAACGTGACCAAGGTTGCAGGATGATCCACGACCCAGCCCGCATTTTTCAAGGCGATGATCGCCAAAAACAGGCCGATACCTGCGGAAATCGCACGTTTCAGGCCTGCAGGGATCGCATTAATAATCCATTCGCGCACCGGCAAGATACTCAGGATTAAGAACAAAACACCCGAGATAAATACGGCCCCCAGACCGACTTGCCACGTATACCCCATGCCCAAAACAACGCCGTAGGTGAAGTATGCATTCAGGCCCATGCCCGGTGCCAATGCCATCGGGTAATTCGCAACCACTCCCATGACCATGGTGCCAATAGCTGCGGCCAAACATGTCGCAACGAACACCGCGCCCTTATCCATACCCGCATCTGCCAAAATGGCCGGGTTCACAAAAATGATATAGGCGAGCGTTAAAAACGTCGTGATACCGGCGATGATCTCGGTCTTAACCGAAGATCCGGCATCGGTAATGCCAAAAAACTTATCCAACATGTGCTGATAGCCCCCCATCTGAATACACAGTAATACGCATAATTATTGTGGGGATTTTGGGTGATACTAACCGCACTGACAAGACCAGTGCGGCGGGGCCTCAACGTTTGATCAAAACCAATCCGCCGATCACGATAAAAGATGCCCCGATGATCGTTGCCAATTCGGGGACTTCGGTGAAAAAGACATAACCAATGGCGGCTGTCGCCACCAACTCCAAATACACCAGCGGTGCCAATGTCGATGCGTCCGCGTATCCAAAAGCCTTGATCGATAGCAAATGCGAAATCGTGGAAAATGCGCCCAAGCCCAAAAAGAAAACCAAGTCATCAAGGGCGGGTGTGGTCCATGTCCATATGCCTTGTGGAGCCAGCAATACGGCCCCCATCACACATTGGAATGCCAACGTCTTAAACGGATCGCTTTGTTGCGAAGCCTGGCGCGTTGCAATCATATAAAGTGCAAAGAAAGCCCCCGCACCAAACGCCAACAAAATGCCGAACTCAATATCGCTGGTCGGCCTGAGGATCACCATCGCCCCACCAAACCCGAGTATGAGGCTCAATAGTTTTCGGATGGTCAGTTTTTCTTTCAGGAATATAAGCGAAAGTACAACCGCAATAATAGGAGCGACGAAGTACGCGCTAACGGCGGTCGCGAGTGGAATGATGGCAATAGACATGAAATACAGCGTCATGGATGTGACCAAAAATACGGTCCGAAGGGTATGCGCGCCCAAACGCTTTGACGGGAAAATCTTGCTGCCCCGTGTCGCCATAACGATGGGCACCACAATCATACACGCCACAACATAACGTGCCCAACTGATGAACAGTGGCGAATAGTCCGCACTCAGATGCTTTGCCAATCCATCAACCAAGGGAATCGATAGCATCGCCAATGACATCAACAAGATGCCCTTGCGTACGTTTGCGCCCGTCGTGTTATCTGTTGCTGGCGTCATGCCTATTCCCAATGGGCCCCGTTGAAACTAGAATGCGGTCTGGGGGTATCCCGTAAATAACTCCTCACATTGTTCTGCGATGGTGTCACTCCAATTTATCTAATCTGGATATTAGGCCTATGAATGATCAACGCGTGCCCGAACCGACCCGGGGTTTTCCAGAACAAGAATTCGCGACACGCACCGATGCGGCGCAACAGGCAATGCGTGCGCAAGGTCTTGATGCGATACTGGTGATGACAGAACCCGAGGTTAGATACTTCAGCGGGTTCCTCACACCATTCTGGCAAAGCCCGACGCGTCCCTGGTTTCTGGTCATTCCCGCAACCGGGAAACCCGTCGCCGTCATTCCTGCCATTGGTGCAGCCGTGATGGAACGGACATGGTTGGACGATGTGCATACATGGTCATCGCCAAATCCAGAAGACGAGGGGATATCGATTTTAACCGATGTCCTTCGCGGCATTGCCGCGGGCAGTAAATCCATCGGCGTCCCCATGGGCCCAGAAACTCAAATTCGGATGCCTTTGTTGGATTTCGAAAGATTGAAATCTGCATTACCCAATCATAGTTTTATAGATGCCACGCCGATCATCCGTGAATTGCGCATGACCAAATCAGAAACCGAGATCGGAAAAATTGGGCACGTGTGTTCGTTGATGTCGACGGTGTTTGAGACCTTGCCCAACTTTGTGCATACCGGCATGTCCGAGACCGATATCTTTCGCGAATTCAAAAAGGCGGCTCTCGATCAAGGAGTTGATGATGTGGCGTACCTGGTCGGTGGCGTCGGGCAGGGTGGATTAGAAGACATCATCTCGCCGCCGTCTTCTCAACAAGCCCAAGCGGGCGACATCCTCATGCTTGATACAGGGGCTACATTCGATGGTTACTTTTGCGACTTCGATCGCAACTATGCCTTTGGGCATGCCGACGATGCGGTGAAACGTGCATATGAAATCGTGTTCAAAGCAACAAACGCAGGGCTGGATGCCGCTCGTCCTGGTGCGCGCTGCGAAGATATCTTTCATGCCATGCAATCGGTGATGGACGCGGGCGGCGCACTCGGCAATGACGTCGGTCGTATCGGTCACGGCCTTGGGATGCAATTGACCGAATGGCCATCGCATCGACCGGGTGACACGACCGAGCTTAATTCAGGTATGGTGATCACCTTAGAACCGGGTATGGAATTCGTGCCGGGCAAGGTCATGGTGCACGAAGAAAACATCGTCATTCGTGATGGTTCACCAGAATTGCTCAGCCGTCGCGCACCCGCCGAATTACCGATCATAGGTTAGGATCAGAACATGCCACAGCCTTTTGAAATCATTGACGACCGTCCGACCGCCATTGGGCTGATCGTGTTGGAAACCGACGAATTGATTGAACCAGAAGTCGATCAGTTTTTTGGGCATTTGAAACAACGCGTTTATCATACCCGGATTGCATCGGCCCCCGATGTCACACCAGAAACACTTGCCAAGATGGCAGATGGGATGACGGCCAGCGCGTCACAACTTCCCAAGGGATGTGGGATCGGTGCCATCGGCTATGGCTGTACGTCGGGTGCCACCGTGATTGGCGAGGACCGGGTCGCATCATTGATCGGGGCGGCACATCCTGGCATGCCCGCCAGCAACCCGATGAGTGCATTGCTGGCTGCGTGCAGTGCGCTCGGGGTCCAAAAATTGGGATTACTCACACCATACGTGATGAATGTGTCCCAGGCCTTGATCGCGCGCCTGGAGAAAGCTGGCATCGAAGTCTCAGACTTTCTGACGTACGAGCAAGTCGAAGAAACAACCGTCGCCCGGATCGCCCCCTCATCGACCCGCGATGCACTGGTCCAGATCGGGCAGGGGGAATGCGACGCCGTGTTCGCATCGTGCACAAACCTGCGCGCGTGGGAAATCGTCGACGAGGTTGAGGCCGCCATAAATAAGCCCATGTTATGCAGCAATCAGGTTCTGGCATGGCATCTGTTGCGACTATCAGGCGGCACAGAAACCCCACAGGGATTCGGTCGTTTGTTTGAAGCACCCCTCGACGGTTGAAGCCACGGGGTCCATCGCCTAAAAGGGTGCAGTGCAAACAAGCGTTCGCGCCAAAGTATTTACCGGCAACCATTTGCCGGTGACAATTTTATTACCGCGCAGATCTGACGAAAGGTCCCTTTGATCTATGTTCTCCGCCTTCGAATGGATGATGGCCATGCGCTATTTGCGCGCCCGCCGACAAGAGGGGTTTATCTCGGTCATCGCGTGGTTTTCCTTAGTCGGGATCGCGCTTGGCGTTGCCACTTTGATCATCGTCATGTCTGTGATGAACGGCTTCCGCCAGGAATTATTGGAACGCATCCTCGGCATTAATGGTCATCTCAGCGTCTACGGCCCTGTGTCCGGGCAAATGACCGACTACGAGCCGATCCTGGATCAATTACAGGATTTGGACGGCGTCATATCGGTGAACGCATTGGTCGAAGGCCAGGTCATGGCATCTGCCAACGGTATCGCCAAGGGCGCCATTGTTCGCGGTATCCGTGCCGAAGATTTAGCGAAACGCAAGATCGTCGCCGACAACATCAAACAAGGATCATTAGAGGCCTTTAAGGGCGATAACGTCATCATGATGGGGGCTCGGTTGGCGCGCACCATGGGCGTTACCGTCGGTGATGACGTCACGTTAATATCACCCAAGGGGAATGTTACCGCGTTTGGAACTGTACCGCGAATGCGCGCGTTTAAGGTCGTTGGAACATTTGAGATCGGTATGTACGAATATGACTCCGGATTCATATTCATGCCCCTCGAAGCATCGCAAATTTACTTCAAACTCAAGGACGGTATTTCCAACCTAGAAGTCTTTGTCGCCAATCCAGATACAGCCCCACAAGTCGGCATCGAACTGCAGCGCGCCTTGCAAGGCCAGGCCAGCGTGCACGATTGGCAACGCGCCAATTCCAGTTTCTTTAACGCCATCCAGGTCGAACGCAACGTGATGTTCTTAATCCTGACGCTGATCATATTGGTGGCCGCCTTCAACATCATCTCGTCGCTGATTATGTTGGTGAAGGACAAAGGGCGAGACATTGCGATCCTGCGCACCATGGGGGCCACGCGCGGTATGATCATGCGCATCTTCCTGATCGCAGGGGCCAGCGTTGGCGTCATAGGCACTATGGCTGGATTTGGCCTCGGCCTCGCGTTCGCCAGCAACATCGAAGGCATTCGCCGGTTTATCGAGCAATTTACCGGCACCGATCTGTTCGCCGCTGAAATCTATTTCTTATCACAACTGCCCGCCGTCGTGGACCCGACAGAAGTTACAGCCATCGTCCTGATGGGCTTGGGCTTATCGTTCCTTGCCACCATCTATCCAAGCTGGCGCGCCGCCAAGATCGATCCGGCGGAGGCACTGCGCTATGAATAGCCAGTTGGACGGCGACGTGGTTTTAGAACTCAACGACGTGACCCGACATTTTGGTCAGGGGAAACGTGTGCTCGAAGTCCTCAAAGGTGCCAACCTCAGCGTAAAGGCTGGCGAAGTCGTCGCCCTGGTCGGCCCGTCCGGGGCAGGGAAGTCGACTTTCCTTCAGATCGCAGGATTGCTAGAGCAACCGACATCCGGCGACGTCAAAATCGATGGTCAATCTTGTATTGGCCTCAACGACGACGAGCGTACCAAAGTGCGGCGCTATAACATTGGATTTGTGTATCAATACCATCATCTGCTGCCGGAATTCTCCGCGCTTGAAAACGTCACGATCCCGCAGATCATCGCAGGCATCGACAAACAAACGGCACGAAGTCGAGGTAAAGAATTACTCGAATGGATGGGCTTGAACGAGCGTTTTGAACATCGTCCCGGTCAATTATCAGGCGGGGAACAACAACGCGTCGCCATCGCCCGCGCACTATCGGCATCACCACGCGTGTTGCTGGCAGACGAGCCGACAGGGAACCTCGATCCCGAAACTGCCAACGGTGTGTTTGATGTGTTGATGCATTTGGCACGGGGTTCTGGCTTGGCTGCACTCGTCGCGACCCATAATCCTGAACTTGCAAAACGCATGGACCGGATTGTTAAGGTTGAGAACGGGGTACTGGTTCCAGGCTGAGCCGTCCGGTCACTTAATTTTCAAAGCCCTGAATACGTTCTATAAATGCTCTAAAATTGGCTTGTATGACGTTACCGATCGCATCTTCTTCCGCGATGTTAATCGTATCTGAGGCAGGTCGGCGAGAAAAACCTGATGGTGCCACATTAATCCCAAAAGCGCCAATAACACCGACCATAATTACCTCTCCAACAATGCCAGCGTTCTCATCATTTGACATCGATTTGATTTTTTCGACGTCATACAGCATTTGATCACTACTAAATTTTGATTTTAACACTTCATCTATAATGATCGACACGCCATCTGGTTTTGTGACCCGGTAATTGATGTCAGTTTCGTAAATATCTTCATTTGGCGTATCCAAAACAAGCTCATGCCGCGTCATTTCAACATCAAGAATATAGGAATCTGATTTTTCCTTGGACACGCGAATCTTGTGCGACTTTAAAGAATTGCTCAACGCCCACTCGAAGTGCCTGAATTTCTGTGGCTCTGGCGTTTTTACTTTATTGATGAATATCGGCCCTTCAAAAGTAACTTCAGCGTCTTTGTTATGGCTGATTGCCAGCATATCATTGTATGAGACGGGCCTATTCACACATGCCACCAAGAGTGTCATCATGAGCAATACAGATGTGCGTGATACAAAGATTCCCAGTGTTTTCATCGTAGCCAAACCTTCAAATGACGGCGATTGAGCGCAAAAGCGACAACTGCATATAGTCACTCATACGAGTATTTTTAAGCACAATGATCAAACATTGATCTTTTCAATAGAAAAATTTCATTGGCAAAATATTGCTCGGTTTTCGAATTTCTTGTGGATAAATCAAAAAACCACCGCAACATCTGGTGACAGCCACAGCAACATGTGAAAGAGTTATTTCATGTCATTTGCTGATTTCATCCATCTCCGCGCTCACAGTGCCTATTCGCTTTGCGAAGGGGCCATTGCCGCCAAATCACTCGTAACCCTCGCTGCCGAACAAAACATGGCGGCTGTCGGGTTGTGCGATACTGACAATCTATTTGGTGCGTTGGAGTTTTCCAAAGCGGGCGAAGGGGCAGGGGTACAGCCGATCATTGGCTGTCAGCTCAGCATCACATATGCCGATGCTGATGACCAAGCACAACACGGCAACTCGCGGTCACAGTTCGATGAAGGCGCTGTCGCGATCCTCGTCCAGGATGACGCAGGTTATCGAAATCTTCTGACGCTACTCAAAATTGCTTACATGGATTCCGGGGATACGCACAAACCCGTCATCACGCTCAGTGATCTGTGTGCCTATTCGGCGGGATTAATCTTGCTGACGGGTGGCGCTGATGGTGCGCTGGGCCGGTTATTGCGGATGAACGATGCCGCCAAGGCGACTACATTTTTGGATAAGTTATCAGACTCGTTCGGCAATCGCCTGTACATGGAAATCCAGCGCCACGGCATGCCCGAAGAGCGCCAAACAGAACCGCAGTTCATCGACTTGGCATATGCTCGCGACATTCCGTTGGTCGCAACGAACGAGGCGTATTTCTCTGATCCGTCATTCCACCGTGCCCATGATGCGTTGTTGTGCATCAAAGAAGGCACAACGCTGACAGATGAAACACGACACAAGGTCACATCTGATCATTACTTTAAATCCGCATCCGAAATGCGTGCCCTGTTCGCTGACCTACCTGAGGCCATCGACAACACGATCCTGATCGCCAAGCGCTGCGCGTTCATGGTCGAGAGCATCGCACCGATCTTGCCACCTTACGATTCCGGCGACGGCTTAACCGAAGAAGATGAGCTAGAACGCCAATCTAAAGAAGGCTTGTTGGAACGGTTGAAGTTCCATGTCTACACCGATGATATGGATGAGACGGCGCGAAAAAAAGCAGCTCAACCGTATTTGGATCGCCTTGATTATGAGCTTAACGTCATCAACGAAATGGGCTTCCCCGGTTACTTCCTGATTGTTGCTGACTTCATCTGGTGGGCCAAGGATCAGAATATTCCGGTCGGTCCTGGTCGGGGTTCCGGGGCAGGGTCAGTCGTCGCCTGGGCGCTGACCATTACAGACTTGGACCCGCTGCGATGGGGATTGCTGTTCGAGAGGTTCTTGAATCCTGAACGTGTGTCCATGCCGGATTTCGATATCGATTTCTGTCAGGAACGCCGCGACGAGGTGATCAAGTATGTGCAGCAAAAATACGGCCGCGATCACGTCGCCCAGATTATCACGTTCGGTAAGTTGCAGGCCCGCGCTGTACTGCGTCACGTCGGACGTGTGTTGCAGATGCCATATGGCTTTGTCGACAAGATTTGCAAAATGGTGCCCGCTAATCCGGCGAACCCTGTGTCACTATCCGAAGCCATCAACAGCGAAGCCTCACTCCGCGATCTGATCCGTGAAGAGACCGAAGTACGCGAGATGGTCGAAATCGCCCGCAAACTTGAAGGGCTCTATCACCACGCATCGACACACGCCGCGGGTGTGGTGATCGGTGACCGACCGCTTGAACAACTCATTCCGCTTTATCGTGATCCGCGCTCCGACATGCCCGTGACCGGGTTCAACATGAAGTACGTCGAAGACGCCGGGTTGGTGAAGTTCGATTTCTTAGGGCTTAAGACTCTCAGCGTTTTGACCAAGGCCGAGATTTTTGTGAACGCGCGACTCAAGGATGGGGCAGAGAAACTCGACCTGATTTCGATCCCGCTCGATGATGCCAAGACGTTCGAAATGATCAGCCGCGGCGACACCACGGGCGTGTTCCAATTGGAAAGTGCTGGCATGCGCGACGTCCTGCGCGGCCTGAAACCCGATACGTTCGAAGACATCATTGCTGTTGTGGCGCTGTACCGTCCGGGTCCGATGGACAACATCCCAAGCTATGTACGCCGGAAACACGGCCAGGAAGAACCGGATTATCTGCACCCAACATTAGAACCCGTTCTTGAGGAAACTTTCGGGATTCCGATTTACCAGGAACAGGTGATGCAGATCGCCCAGGTGCTGTCCGGATATTCCCTCGGCAGTGCTGATTTGCTCCGCCGTGCCATGGGTAAAAAAATCCAATCCGAAATGGATATGCAGCGTAAAACGTTTGTCGAAGGTGCCGTCGCAAAAGGTGTCCCTGAAAAACAAGCCGACGATATTTTCAACATCGTCGATAAGTTCGCAGGCTACGGCTTCAACAAAAGTCACGCCGCCGCGTATGCCCTGGTCGCCTATCAGACCGCTTATATGAAGGCCAATCATCCGGTCGAATTCTTGGCCGCATCGATGGCGTTCGATATGGGCAATACCGATAAGCTGAATATCTTCCGCCAGGAATTGGACCGCTTGGAAATCCCACTGATGCCGCCGGACATCAATTTGTCCGAACCATCTTTTGCGGTTGAAGAAATCGAAGGCGGCACCAGATTGGGTGTGCGCTACGCATTGGCCGCGATCAAAAACATCGGTGGCGCCGCGATGGAAACGTTGGTCGCTGAGCGCACGGAAAATGGTCCGTTCGAGTCCATGACCGATTTTGCGAACCGGATTGATCCGCATCAGATCAACAAACGACAGTTGGAAAACCTGACCCGTTCGGGTGCGTTCGATCGGATCGATATCAATCGCCGACGTGTGTTCCAGGGATTGGAAACCATCGTTGCTGTGGCGGGGGCGGCTGCCAATGATCGATCATCGAACCAGATCAGTTTGTTTGGTGGCGGGGATCAGCAGCCACAAGAAATCCGACTGCCGAGCGTCGATGACTGGCCGATGATGGAAAAGCTCAAAGAAGAGTTCAATGCCGTCGGTTTCTATTTGTCGGCGCACCCGTTGGATGCGTTTGAACGTCTATTAGAAAGACGCCGGGTTCGTAAATTTTCAGAAGTTTTAGCCGCAGCTGAATCAGGTGCTTATAAATTCGCTGGCACGTTCATTTCCAAAAAAGAAATGACGAGCAAAAAGGGAAATCGATTTGCGTTCATCACGTTCTCTGATCCGTCGGGCGTATTCGAAGGAACAGCGTTTTCAGAAATCCTATCCGAGAACCGAGACCTTTTGACGCCGGGAAATTCGATGATCATAGATTGCGGTGTCTCGTTCGATACTGATACGCCGCGTCTGACGATCCAACGTTTGGAAAGCATCGAAAAAGTGGCGCAAGACGTCGCCAACGCCCCAGATGAATTGCACATTATCATCGACAACCTGGACCCATTGGGTCCGCTCAGCGATGTCCTTGGGCGCGAGCACAATGCCAACGAGCGTCACAAAAAGGGCGATGTGCTGATTACGGCCAAGCTCCGTGATCGGAACGAGGAAGTCGACATTCGCCTCGACCGTCCATATCCGTTGTCACACGATATATCGTTGGCGCTTCGGTCGCTACCGGGTGTGCTTGAGGTGCGTGAGTTATAGAGTTTCAATGAGACCCTGAATCAAGTTCAGAGTGACGATTGTTTAAATTGAACCGTCATCCCGGACTTGGTCCGGGATCTTGTCACATCAATAGATAACGTATGCGTTTAGAAAAGATCCCGGGTCTCGCTAATGCTCGCCCGGGACGACGAATAAAACATCTCGTCATCCCCGCGAAAGCGGGGCCCCTGTCAACAAGATGAAAACCCTGGGTCCCGGATCAAGTCCGGGATGACAATAGGGATTATTTGGAAAGCGCAGCCTTAGTCAGACCAGACAAAGCCTTTTTCTGTTGCCCATCACCATCAAAATTATCTGGATCAAGCCATTCTTGATACGCAGCCTTCAACGCGGGCCATTCGCTATCTAAAATAGAGAACCACGCCGTATCGCGGTTACGCCCCTTGTAGATCGTGCATTGGCGGAACACGCCTTCAAACGTAAAGCCCAAACGCGCTGCAGCGCCGCGTGATTTGGCATTGGCGTTATCGCATTTCCATTCATAGCGCCGATAGCCCAGTTCATCGAACACGCGCGCCATCATCAGGTACATGGCTTCGGTCGCAGCGACGGTTTTCTGGAGGAGGGGCGAGTAGTTGATGTGCCCCACCTCGATCGAGCCTATCGGGGGTTCAATCCGCAGGTAACTTGCGACGCCAACGGCCTTGTTCGTGGTCAGATCGATGATCGCATGGAACAAGGGATCATCCCCAAGTGCCTGAGACGTCACCCATTCTTTGTATAAAGCGACATCATCAAATGGCCCATACCCCATATATGTCCAAATTCGACCCTCGGTATCGGTCATGCTCGCATCAAATAAATCCTGCGCATGCGCGTCGATATTCAGGCGTTCAAGCCGACAATGCGTCCCGACCATCGGGGTTGTCGGCGGCGGCGCGCACGGTTTCCAATTGGGTAGGGGAAAACCAATCGGTTGGCCCAAATCATTTTTCAGATCGTTCTGATGAGACATTTAAAGTGCTTTCAATAATTACAGTGGTCGTAGTTTTATCGATTATTGATATTTTCTAAAGAACCACTTTAGCCTGTTTCAAAGCCAAATGGCCCCGATCACATGTAACATTTGATGACACAGAGAGTGTTTTCGAAAGCCCATATTTTCGCTAACATGATGATATAGCGGAGAGATTTGTGGAACCATACGCTGCAGATATCCTGAAATTCCTGGCCTTTGGCATTGTTTGGCTGTTCCCCATTGCCATCATAATTGCTGTGCTTGGGTTCTCTCATGCCGATGCAAAAGCCCGCCAGGATGACCTTGCACCCAATGTCGTTCAGTTCCCAAGCCAGCCCGATCATCAAACATCGGGGCAGCCCTCCATAGTTCAACGTATAAAGCGGCTTGCATCCGGCTCACGAAGCCGTTAAACCACCCTCGATTTCACACGCGAGTTCACGGCAGATTGTGCAAATTCACAGTCTATGTCGATCCGGTGTTGGTTTTGCCAACTCACTCTCGCGGAGGTTCAACCGGAAAAGGAGTAGGCCCGATGGCACTTCCCGATTTTACGATGCGTCAGCTGCTAGAAGCTGGTGTTCACTTTGGTCACAATACCCGTCGCTGGAACCCCAAGATGGCTCCGTACATCTTTGGTGACCGTAACGGCATCCACATCATTGATCTGCAACAAACCGTGCCGCTATTGCACCAAGCAATGCTGGCCGTTCGAAACGTTGTTTCTTCTGGTGGTCGTGTGCTTTTTGTAGGCACCAAACGCCAGGCACAAACGAAAGTAGCAGAAGCTGCAAAACGTTGTGGTCAGTACTACGTAAACCACCGTTGGCTCGGTGGCATGTTGACCAACTGGCGGACGATCTCAAACTCGATCAAACGTCTTAAAGAGCTCGAAGAGATGCTCAGCAACGAAGCCGAGATGCAGGGTTTGACGAAAAAAGAATTGCTGATGCTGACCCGCGAGCGCGACAAGCTTGAGCGTGCACTTGGCGGCATCAAAGACATGGGCGGTCTGCCAGACATCCTGGTTGTGATCGACACCATGAAAGAAGACATCGCCATCAACGAAGCTAACAAACTGGGCATTCCTGTGGTCGGCGTTATCGATTCCAACGCAAACCCAGCAGGTATCACGCACCCAGTACCAGGCAACGACGATGCGATCCGTGCGATTTCAATGTATTGCGATCTGATGGTTGGTTCTGTTTTGGATGGTATCCAAGCGGAAATCGGCTCTACGGGTGGTGACATTGGTGCTGCAGAAGTGGCCCCGACTGAAGAACTTCCAGTTGAGCCAGCACCAGCAGCTGTTTTAGCTGAAGCGGCACCAGCCGAAGAAGCACCTGCTGCACTGGCTGAAGCTGTAGAAGAAGCAGTCGCTGAAGCGCCTGAAGCACCTGCAGCGGTTGAAGAAGCCGTTAAGCCTGAATAATTCGAATCCCGGGTGCCGAGCATGAGGCTCGGCACCCATTTACGATCTAACCTCTTAACATTGGGGAACGACTATGGCTGAAATTACAGCAGCACTCGTCAAAGAACTGCGCGAGAAATCCGGCGCAGGCATGATGGATTGCAAAAAAGCACTCACAGAAAACAACGGTGACGTCGAAGCAGCCGTCGATTGGTTGCGGACCAAAGGTTTGGCTGCTGCAGCCAAAAAAGCGGGCCGTGTCGCTGCAGAAGGTTTGGTTGGCGTTACTGTAGATGGCAATAAAGGCGCTGTCGCAGAAGTGAACGCAGAAACCGATTTCGTTTCTCGGAACGAAAGTTTCCAAGAAATCGTCAACAACGTGACTAAGTTGTCCATCGACGCTGGCGGTGACATCGATCAATTGAACGCAGCAGATTATCCCGGCACCGGTCGCACCGTTGCCGAGGAAATCACGCACGCGATCTCAACGATCGGTGAGAACATGAACATCCGCCGCGCACAAACGCTGAGCGTTTCAAACGGTGTGCTGGCCCAATACGTTCATAACGCATTGGTTCCTGGTCTCGGTAAGATTGCTGTCCTGGTGGCTCTCGAAAGCACTGGTGGAACCGATGGCCTAGAAGCTGTTGGCAAGCAAATCGCCATGCACGTTGCCGCGGCACGTCCTCAGTCGGTTAGCACTGATGATCTGGATCCAGAAGCTATTGAGCGTGAGCGCCAAGTACTGGTCGATCAGGCCAAAGAATCAGGCCGCCCTGAAAACATCATCGAAAAGATGGTCGAAGGTCGTATTCGTAAGTTCTACGAAGAAGTCTGCTTGCTTGAACAAACCTTTGTTATCGACGGTGAGAGCAAAGTTTTCAAGGTCCTCGAAGATGCAGGTAAAGCTGCAGGTGGTGATGTAACGATCACTGGCTTTGCTCTTTATGTCCTTGGTGAAGGCATTGAGAAAAAAGAAGAAGACTTCGCTGCAGAAGTCGCCGCTGTCGCAGGCGGCAACTAAGATCAGATTTTTGGAAGCACGAGGCGTTTGTCTCGTGCTTCCAATTCTGTTCATCCGCGTGCCGTCGGTGTAGTCAAAACGGTGCCAATCACATACTGTGTATTTGAGAATCGTTACTTTCTAAATGCAGGGATCAAGACATGACGACGTCGCCAAAATACAAGCGTGTCCTTCTGAAATTGTCGGGAGAGGCGCTTATGGGCGACCAAGAGTTTGGTCTCGATACCTCTACCGTTGACCGCATCGCGGCCGAGATCAAAGCGGTCCATGAAGACGGTGTCCAAATTGCCCTTGTTATCGGGGCAGGGAACATCTTTCGCGGCGTCGCACTTTCACAATCCAATATCGAACGTACCACAGCTGACTACATGGGTATGTTGGCAACCGTGCTGAATGCACTGGCAATGCAGAGCGTGCTCGAAGGCCTTGGCGTCAGTACCCGCGTCCTGTCGGCGATCCCTATGTCATCGGTATGTGAGCCCTATATTCGCCGACGTGCCATGCGGCATATGGAAAAGAATCGGGTCGTCATTTTTGCCGCCGGAACAGGTAACCCATTCTTTACTACTGATACTGCAGCGGCATTGCGCGCGGTTGAGATGAATTGTGATGCTTTACTCAAAGGTACGCAGGTTGATGGCGTTTACTCTGCGGATCCAAAAAAGGACCCAAATGCAGAACGTTACGAGCAATTGACGTATCAAAACGTGTTGGCGAACGATCTCAAGGTCATGGATACATCCGCGATTGCACTTGCACGCGAAAATGGTGTTCCCATCCTCGTATTTTCAATCCACAATTCCGGCGCATTCGCGGATGTGGTGCAGGGTAAAGGCACCCACACAATCATCAATGATGGAAGCGCATAAAGGGAGTCGCAGATGAGTGATATCAACGGTTTAAGAAAAGATATCGAACATAAAATGGAACGCGCTGTCGAAGTGCTACAAACTGATTTCTCGGGTCTTAGAACGGGCCGAGCCTCAACCAGTTTGCTCGATTCCATTCAGGTCAACGCGTATGGGTCCATGACACCACTGAATCAGGTGGGTAGCGTATCTGTGCCTGAATCTCGGATGCTTTCGGTCCAGGTATGGGACAAAACCAACGTTAAAGCGGTGGAAAAAGCGATTGTTGAATCTGGATTGGGCCTCAACCCAGCGGCAGACGGCACACTTGTTCGTATCCCGATCCCACCGCTGACTGAGGAACGTCGCCTTGAACTTGCCAAAGTTGCCAGGAAATATGCAGAAGATGCGAAAATTGCGGTACGCAACATTCGGCGGAACGCGATGGACGATCTGAAAAAGATGGAAAAAGACGGCGACATCCCACAGGACGCGCTTCATGACTATTCCGACGAAGTTCAAACGTTAACGGACAAATTCGTTGCCAATATTGACGAAACCTTGGGCAACAAAGAAGAAGAGATCGTTCAGATTTAACTATGAGCATTGCGCCTGTCCCTGCCACAACGGATATTCAAGCCCCCGTCCATTTAGCGATTATCATGGATGGCAACGGGCGTTGGGCACAGGCGCGTGGCAAAAAACGGACGTTCGGACACAATGCAGGTGCTGAGGCTGTGCGCCGGGCCGTTGAAGCCGCCAGCGACCTTGGCATTAAGTATCTCACGTTATTTAGTTTCTCGTCTGAAAATTGGTCTCGCCCCAAGTCTGAAATTACAGATTTAATGGGCCTCCTCAGACTTTATTTAAGACGCGAGATCGCTGAATTACATAGCAAAAATGTTCGTTTGCGCGTGATCGGCGATCGAAGCCGTCTTGCTGAAGATATCCAGGACCTGATCATAAATGGCGAAGAAAAAACCAAAAATAATACCGGGCTCAATTTGATTTTGGCTTTGAGCTATGGCGCACGTGATGAAATCCTGAATGCAACAAGATCACTCGCCGCAGAATGCGCTGCCGGTCGTATCAACCCTGAAGACATTGATGAACGGGCTTTCGAGCAGTCGCTTTTTACCCATGATATTCCTGACCCTGATCTTTTGATCAGAACAAGCGGCGAAAAACGTATCAGCAACTTCCTATTATGGCAGCTCGCCTACACCGAGTTTCTATTTATAGATAAACATTGGCCGGACTTTTCGATATCCGATATGTCAGATGCGGTAGAGGAGTTCTCACGTCGTGAGCGTCGCTTCGGGTCCAGCGGAATCTAAGCCACCGTCAAGCGGTCTGGGTGTTCGCACGGCGTCCGCTATTGTGCTCGCGATACCCGTACTGGCAGACGTTTATCTAGGCCCACCATGGTTCACACTTTTGGTTGTTGTCGTCGCCGCCCTGATGGGATGGGAATGGGCTGGCATGTGCAACAGACGCGGACGATGGATGGTTCTAGGGTCAGTCTATATTGCCGTGCCAACAGCGGCGATGATCTGGCTTCGTGGCGATGATATTCCGGGCATGACGACAATTATTTGGCTGTTTTTAGTGGTTTGGGGGGCAGATACTGGGGCGTATTTATCTGGCCGCGCCATTGGTGGCCCAAAACTGGCCCCTCGTATTAGTCCAAAAAAGACATGGGCAGGGTTCATTGGCGGCATTTCAATTGCCAGCCTGATATCTGTCGGGTTCCATTTTTATATGCCTGGCGACATCCTCAATCTCGCCATCACCGGATTCCTGGTTGCGCTCGCCAGTCAACTCGGTGATCTTTTAGAAAGCATGATGAAAAGACATTTTGACGTGAAAGACAGCTCAAACTTAATTCCCGGACATGGCGGGGTTTTAGACCGTGTCGACGGCTTGGTGATAGGAGCGGTCGCTCTTGCTGCAATCCTATTAATTTTTGGGCAAGGGATCATGCCATGGTATTAGGCGATCCCGCTCAAATCTTGGATGAACAACCAAAATCCGTCTGCATTCTGGGCAGCACTGGTTCCGTTGGTTCCAACACGATTGATTTAATTGCCCGAGAGCCGGATCGGTTCATCGTTGATGCGCTGACAGGACACAGCAATGTGGAACTGCTGGCGGAACAAGCCATTGCTGTGAGCGCACGATTAGCCGTCGTGGCCGATCCTGATCGATACCTAGACCTTAAAAATGCGCTTTCTGGGCACGCAATTGAAGTCGCCGCAGGGCCTGATGCATTGGTGGATGCGGCTTCTCGGCCCAGCGATTGGGTAATGGCGTCAATTGTTGGTGCGGCGGGGCTTGAATCAGCATTGGCTGCTGTTCGACGCGGTGCCATCGTCGGCCTCGCGAACAAGGAATGCTTGGTATCCGCAGGTGAATTCTTTTGCCGCGAAGTTATCGCAAGCAACGCGAAATTGATCCCCGTAGATTCTGAACACAGCGCCATTTATCAAGTGTTCGACTTTGATCAGGCTGAAAGTGTCAGCCGCATCGTCCTCACGGCTTCTGGTGGCCCGTTTAGGGAACGATCTGTCGCGTCTCTTAGCAAAGTGACACCTGAACAAGCAGTGGCCCATCCAAATTGGTCCATGGGAGCTAAAATTTCCGTCGATTCCGCAACGATGATGAACAAAGGCTTAGAACTTATTGAGGCGTATCATTTGTTTCCGGTCCGCGGCGATCAAATTGATATCCTGGTTCATCCGCAATCGGTTATTCATAGCATGGTTGAATATGTCGATGGCTCGATGTTGGCGCAATTGGGTAGTCCCGATATGCGTACACCGATTGCCTATGCGTTGGCTTGGCCTGATCGAATGGTAGCGCCGTCAGAACCACTCAAATTAGAAGATATTGCGACCCTGACCTTCGAAGCACCTGATCCTGTTAGGTTTCCTGCACTCAGATTGGCCCGTGAAGCGCTTGATGCGGGTGGATCAACGCCCACCGTGCTAAACGCCGCAAATGAGATCGCCGTGCTGCAATTTCTCAACAAGAAATTAGCTTTTTTGGACATCCCCGTTGTTGTTGAAAAAACAATCGACGCCATTCCAAGACAGAACTTAAACTCACTCGATGGCGTCTTTTCAATCGATCGTGAGGCGCGGCAAATTGCCCTGGAACATGCAACCCAGCGCGCTTAAGTTCTGATAACAACAAGTTTAGTTGAGCATTCGTTACAGATACCTCAAAAAGAGGCATCTGACGAAGGCGCGCTTAAAAAGGACAAACGATGGATTTCGGCACTCTAAGTACGGTTTTATGGTTTTTGGTCGTTTTGTCGATCATCGTATTCGTTCATGAATGGGGCCACTATTACGTCGCCAAACGCAACAATGTGCGCGTTGAAGTTTTTTCGATTGGCTTCGGCCCTGAGATTTTTGGCTGGTTCGATAAATCTGGTACGCGTTGGCGCGTCAGTCTCATCCCATTGGGCGGCTATGTCCGCATGTTTGGGATGGCTGATGATGTTGAGGCAGAAGACGACGCACCAAAGAAAAAAGATGCCGCAGTCAACTTCTTAGAGGGGAAAGCAACTTCTTCTGACGACGAAGTTGCAGACCAACCGATCAGTGAAGAAGACAAAGCTGTATCCTTCGCATACAAAACCGTTGGACAGCGCGCCGCAATTGTAGCTGCTGGCCCGGTGATCAACTTCTTGTTCGCGATCCTTGTGCTCGCGGTGATTGCCGTCACCGTTGGCGTTCCTCAGGTTAAAGTCTCGGTTTCTGAAGTCATGACTGGTTCTGCCGCTGAACAGGCAGGCCTTGCACCTGACGATACTATTCTGAACTTAAACGGCACTGTCATTGATGATCCTCGTATCATTCAGTCCATTGTCTCAGAAAACCCGGGCGTGGCCTTACCGATAATCGTGTTGCGGGGCGGCGAAGAGATTGAGTTACGGGTGACCCCACAATCCGCTGATCAAGATGGTGCGCAGGTCGGACGCTTAGGGATTCGCATGCAAGGCGTTATGGGTGACCATGAGCGGCTTAATCCGTTGTCGGCGGCTTGGTTTGGTATAGAGAAAACAGCTTCCATCACCATGCAGGCCCTGAATAACATTGGCTTACTGCTGATCGGAGAGGGAAACTTCAAAGATCTTGGCGGACCGATCGCAATCGCACAGATGTCAGGACAAGCGGCCGAGCAGGGTGCACTCCAGCTTTTCTTTTTCATGGCCGTGCTATCGATCAACCTTGGTCTGATTAACTTGTTTCCTATTCCAATTCTTGATGGTGGGCATCTTTTGTTCATGGCGATTGAGGCTGTTCGCGGCAAGCCATTGGGCGAGCGGGCGCAAGAATACGGTTTTCGAATCGGGCTGGCTTTGGTATTACTTCTCATGCTATCTGTAACGTGGAACGATATCGTTCGTGCGTTCAGTTCGTAGGCAAAAAGTTTAGGACTCGTAAGCATTTAGCATCAACGAGTGAGTTAAGGGCCCTCTAGGGAGATAGGCGTGAGATCTAGAGCCATCTTTGCAGCTTTGGCGATATCAATAGCGGCTTCGGGGCCGCTTTTATCGTTAACCATATCTGCATCGGCCTCAGAGCCTATAGAGATCGCCCAGGCTGCGATTATCCAGAGCGTAGAAGTCCGCGGTGCACAGCGCGTCGACCCGGGTACTGTTCGTTCCTACATGCTCATCAAAGAGGGTGATCCGTTCGATCCAAGACGGATTGACCGCTCGCTTAAAAGCCTATTCGCAACAGGTCTATTTGCCGATATCTCATTACGCCGAGAAGGGGGAATTCTTGTTGTTAATGTTGTCGAAAACCCCGTCATCAATCGTATCGCATTCGAAGGTAATGATGCATTTGACGACGAAACGCTTGAATCAGAAGTTTCTCTTCGTCCGCGCGTCATTTATACGCGCACCAAAGTCCAAGACGACGTTCGCCGTATCCTGACAATCTACAGACAAAGTGGGCGTTTTGGCGCATCTGTTGAACCAAAACTCATTCAATTAGAACAAAATCGCGTCGACTTAGTCTTTGAGATTAACGAAGGCGAGGAAACCAAAGTCAGAAATGTTCGTTTTATTGGCAATAAAGAATTCGACGATGGCCGCCTACAAGAAGTCATTCAGACTAAGGAATCAGCTTGGTGGCGGATTTTTTCTGCCGACGATGTTTATGATCCTGATCGGCTGAACCTTGATCGAGAACTTCTGCGACGTTTCTATCTAAGTAACGGTTACGCCGATTTCAAAGTAAACACAGCAATTGCAGAACTGACCCCAAACAAAAGTGATTTCTTCATCACGTTTGGGATTGATGAGGGTGAGCGCTACCAGTTCGGTACAGTGGAAGTCGATGCGCGTCTCAAAGACCTTGACCCAACTGACGTTCAAGAAGCCATCGAAGTCGATGATGAAGATTGGTATAGTGCGGAAGAAATTGAGAAAACCGTTGATCGACTGACCGAGGTCGTGGGCACGCTGGGCTATGCATTCGTTGATGTCCGCCCACGCATTAATCGTGATCGCGAGAATCGAAAAATCAACATCACCTATGTGATCAATGAAGGACCACGGGTCTTTGTTGAGAAAATCAACATCGCCGGCAACGTACGGACTTTGGACAAAGTCATCCGCCGTGAATTCCAATTGGTCGAGGGTGACGCCTTTAACGCATCTAAACTTCGTCGCTCACGAACCCGCATCAGAAACCTAGGATTTTTTGAGACTGTTGATGTCGAACAAACTCCAGGTTCGGCGCCAGATAAAACCATCTTAAATGCGACTGTCGAAGAGAAACCGACTGGGCAAATCACCCTAGGGGCTGGTTTTTCCTCAGAGGTTGGCGTCCTAGGTGATATCCAGTTGCAGGAACGCAACTTCCTCGGCAAGGGGCAGAATCTTAAGCTGCAACTCCAGATCGCTGCAGAAGCATCGCAAGTCGACCTCAGCTTCACCGAGCCATATTTTCTCGACCGTGAACTCAGCGCTGGCTTTGATATCTTCCGTACAGCCCGTGATCTGCAAGATACTAGCTCATTTGATCTAGAACGCACTGGTGCTCGTCTACGTTTGGGTTATCGCATCACAGAAGATTTTAGCCAGAACTGGCGTTACATGTTCAGATTGTCTGACATTTCAAACGTGGATGATGATGCGTCAACATTGGTGCAAGCCCAAGAGGGCAGCGAAACCCAATCGCAAATCTCTCACGTTCTTACGTTAGACAAACGTGACAAGGTATTTAATCCGACCAATGGTTACCTTCTTCAATTGGAAACCGATTTAGCTGGTTTTGGCGGCTCTGTTCGTCATTTCCGAAATACGGCTCGTGCGTCGACATTCCATCCACTCGCGGACCAATGGATTGTGTCACTTACTGGTAAGGCTGGGCTCGTTTCTGAAATCGGGAAAGACATACTTCTACCAGAACGCTACTTCATCGGTGGAAATGATATCCGCGGTTTCGAAACAGCAGGGATCGGCCCACGTGATACAGCGACCGATGATGCATTGGGTGGGGAATGGATGTATGCTGGTTCGCTGGGTCTTAAATTCCCAACAGGCTTGCCCGCTGAGTTAGGCGTATCCGGACGTCTGTTCACCGATTTTGGTTCCTCAGGTGGACTTTCGCCCACCAATAGCACCACTGTGGACGAGGCGTCGCTCCGGATGGGTGTTGGTGCTGGTGTTACTTGGGAATCACCATTCGGACCCTTGGGTCTTGATTTCGCGTACCCAGTATTAAAAGAAGAATTCGATAATAAAGAATTTGTCAGGGTCAACTTTGGCGCACGTTTCTAGGAGGTCATTTTGCTAAAAAAGATTATTGTTATCGGCTTGTTCGCCATTTTATTTGCTTGGCCTCAATCTCAGCTTCATGCTCAAGGGGCTGGCTCAGTCGTTACGCCGACAATTGTTGTGCTCGATATCGGTGCCATTCGTCGCGATGCTGCTTCAGTAAAATCTATCCGTGACCAGATTGTAAAATTCCAAAGTGCGCTCCAAGGTGACATCCAAAAGGAACAAGAAGCACTCTCTAAAGCACAACAAGACTTAGCTAAAAAGCAGGCCTTGTTGTCGCCAGAGGCTTTTGCTGATGAGCGTCAAAAGTTTGAACAGCGCGTCGTTGGCGTCCAGCAAATGGTGCAAAACCGGCGCCGCAACCTTGAAGCTAGCCAAAGTAAAGCGATGTTACAGGTGGAACGTTCACTTAACGAAATCGTTGCAAATATGGCCGCTAAAAATGGATATTCCGTTGTTCTAAGACGTACCCAGGTCGTCATCGTCGATACGGCGCTTGATATCACTGACGCCATCCTAAAAGAACTGAACGTTAAATTGCCAACGGTCAACGTCGAACCACCGGCCAAGTAAACAAGATGGCAGACCCTCGGTTCTACCGAAATGCAGGCCCTTTCTCGCTGACCGATATTGCTGAGGTTGCAGGCGCTGAAATAGCTGCTGATGCAGACGCTACACGCATGATCGACGATGTACAGCCGTTGCATTTGGCGGCTGCAAATCACGTCAGCTTCCTCGACAACAAAAAATACAAAGACGAATTCGCTGCATCATCAGCAGGAGTCTGCATCGTTGACCTAGCAATGGCCGATATTGCTCCCGCTGGCATGATCCTTTTGACCACACCGCAGCCATATCACGCGTATGGGCGTGTTGCAGACTTGTTCTATCCAGGTGCCGTCGGATCGGAACAGATTTCACCGCATGCCCACGTCGATGCCAATGCACACATCGCTGACAATGTAGATATCAAAGCCGGTGCCGTGATTGAG
>DGNZ01000132.1 GCA_002389175.1 Rhodospirillaceae bacterium UBA4479
GCGCAGGCGCTTGGTGAAACTGCACCGCTGATAATGATTGGCATGGTTGCCTTTATCGTTGACGTCCCAGGCAGCATCACTGACCCCGCAACTGTATTGCCCGTACAGGTGTTCTTGTGGGCAGATAGCCCTGAACGTGCCTTTGTTGCACGAACGTCCGCTGCGATCATGGTTCTGCTGGGCTTCTTGGTATTCATGAATGCGTTAGCCGTATTGCTACGCAAGAAATTCGAACGTCGTTGGTAGGAGAGCCATAATGGGCGAAGTATCCACAAACATTCCGGAATCGAAATCTGCGATGCCTATGTCTGGCGCTGAAATCACAGATGTCGTTCAAGACGCAAAATTCACATCGCGGAACGTCGATGTGTTTTACGGCAACAAGCAGGCTTTATTTGACGTTGATTTGGACATTCGCGCCAACGAAGTAACTGCGCTTATCGGGCCATCTGGGTGCGGCAAGTCGACGTACCTCCGCTGCCTAAACCGTATGAACGACACCATCGATATATGTAAAGTTACTGGCTCCATCGAACTTGATGGCATGGATATATATTCGGATGAACTCGATGTCGTTCACTTGCGGGCAAAAGTCGGTATGGTTTTTCAAAAACCAAATCCGTTCCCTAAATCAATCTATGAAAATGTATCGTACGGGCCAAAAATTCACGGCATCGCTGCAGGCAAGACTGAATTAGATGAAATTGTTGAGGAGAGCCTGACAAAGGCGGGCCTTTGGAAAGAAGTCAAAGATCGCTTGGATGAACCTGGAACCGGGTTATCAGGAGGCCAACAACAGCGTTTGTGTATTGCCCGCGCCATTGCCGTCCAACCCGAAGTGATTTTGATGGACGAGCCATGCTCGGCGCTTGACCCTATCGCAACGGCTAGAATCGAAGAATTGATCGACGAATTGCGTCAGAACTTCACCATCGCGATCGTTACGCACTCCATGCAGCAGGCTGCACGGGTCTCGCAACGCACCGCATTTTTCCATCTGGGTTACGTGGTTGAGGTCGGCGACACCGACAAAATCTTCACGTCACCTGACGACAAACGCACACAAGATTACATCACTGGCCGATTTGGCTGAACGGGAGCGACAAGAATATGCCTTCTGAAAGCAATCACATAGTTTCCGCATTTGACGAAGATCTTCGTCAAATGGATAACTTTATCGCCGAAATGGGTGGCTTGGCTGAACATCAGTTCGCCGACTCAATCAAAGCCCTGATCGCACGTGATAGCGAACTGGCTGAGCGTGTCATCGGTAACGATCACCGTATTGATGAGCTAGAGCATTTGGTCGATGCGCACACGATTTCCATGTTGGCATTGCGCCAACCGATGGCTGATGATTTACGGGTTGTTATCACAGCGCTTCGGATTGCGAGCTTGATCGAGCGGATCGGTGATTACGCTAAAAACATCTCAAAACGTACCGTCGCCATTACGCAGACGCCGCCTGTCGGCCCAAGCCGAACAATTTCCCGGATGGGTGTTGTCGTTCAGGGTATGATCAAGACGGTGCTGGACGCCTATTTGCAACGCGATGCGGATCTCGCCGAAGATGTTCGTCAACGCGACGAAGAGGTCGACGCCCTTCACACAAGTCTGTTTCGCGAGTTACTGACTTATATGATGGAAGACCCGCGCAGCATTTCGGCATGCACGCACTTGTTATTCGTTGCCAAAAACATTGAACGTATCGGCGACCATGCGACCAATATCGCCGAGAATGTCTACTTCCTCGTGCATGGCAAACTTCCCGAAGAACCACGACCCAAGGGCGACGAATCAAGCTACACAGTCATCGGTGGCGATGACTGATTAAGGCTATAGAGAGTAAGATGTCTGAAATGTCCCGTATTTTAATCGTCGAAGACGACCCATCATTAGTTGAACTGCTACGGTATAACCTTGAAAGCGAAGGATTCGATGTATCCGTCGCCCGTGATGGCGAAGGCGGCCTAGAGGCCATCGATACCGATGATCCGGATTTGGTCGTTTTAGATTGGATGCTGCCCAACATGTCTGGTATCGAAATTTGTCGGCAAATGCGCCAACGCACGGCCACAAAAACAACCCCTGTCATCATGTTGACGGCAAAGGGCGAAGAAAGTGACCGCGTCCGTGGCCTGGAAACAGGTGCTGATGATTACATCGTCAAACCGTTTTCACCGGCAGAACTCACGGCGCGGATCAAAGCGGTCCTTCGCCGCGCGCATCCCGAACAGGCGGTCGACTCTCTTGATTACGAAGACATCTCCATGGATCTAGAGACGCATCGTGTGATGCGTGGTGAGCGTGCCGTCAAATTAGGCCCGACAGAATTCCGTCTGCTTCGCACCTTGCTAGAAAAGCCGGGCCGGGTCTTCAGCCGCGAGCAACTGCTAGACCGTGTCTGGGGTCGCGATATTTATGTCGAGCTTCGAACCGTGGATGTGCATATCAGACGGCTGCGTAAAGCCCTGAATGGTACGAATGATACGGATTTGATCCGAACGGTACGCTCTGCTGGATACTCATTAGACGCCGCTAAATTCTAGTTTCTTCCGAATAAGTATCGACGATGCCCATTTAAAGCGCCGTTGGCCTTTTCATTAACGAATTCAAGGCTATGCTTGAACCTCAACACAAGGCGCAAGCATGCCGGATTCGCGCATTACCTTTGGACGCATTCAGTCCGCGTTTCGCTCTATCATTCGCAATGAACATTTGCTTTTGGTTGCCTTGGCGCTTGTCATTGGTTGTTTATCCGGCGCTGCAGTCATCGCGCTCCGAGAAGCCATCGAAGCGATTGAGCTTTTTTGGTTCTCCGTCACAACAGACATGCTGTCGCGCTATGAAATAGAAGTGCCCGCTTGGCGGCTGGTCTTGGCCCCCATCATCGGTGGTTTGGCTGTCGGTCTGATCACCTGGAAGTTCATGCCGAACGAACGCAACCAAGGGGTTGCTGATGTTATTGAAGCATCCGCCATGAAGGCTGGCCAAATGTCATCGCGCGTCGGCCTTGTATCAGCCATCAACAGCGCGATATCCGTGGGCTCCGGCGCATCGGTTGGTCGAGAAGGCCCCGCCGTTCATTTGGGTGCATCCCTCGCCGGTTGGATTGGACGCCGATTACATTTATCACGATCCTTGGCGCGAACGCTTTTGGGCTGCGGTGTCGCGGCTGCCGTTTCCGCATCATTCAATGCACCGATCGCAGGGGCGCTTTTCGCAACAGAAGTTGTCGTCGGCCAGTACGCACTGAAGACCTTTGCCCCTGTCGTTGTTGCCAGTGTCGCAGGTACGGCGCTATCGCATATCCATTTCGGGGAAGTATCCGCGTTCTTGCTTGGCGATAACCACATCTCATCATTTTGGGAGTTTCCCGCATTCATCGGCCTTGGCATCGTATCTGCGGTCGCTGCAATTGTGTTGATGCAAAGTATTTTCGCGGCCCAACATCTTTCAAACCGGGTAAAGGCCCCCCTATGGATGAAACCAGCCATGGCGGGACTGATCGTCGGCATCATTGCAATTTGGTTGCCACAGGTCATGGGCGTCGGATACGGCTTTGTCGAATGGGCCATCCTGGGTCAGTTTGAAATCAAATTGCTGATCATGATCGGCATTGCAAAGATCATCTGCACCGCACTTTGTCTGGGATTTGGGTTTTCGGGCGGCATATTCTCGCCAGCGCTCGTTGTCGGTGCCGCGGTGGGATCAAGTTACGGATTGATCGCCGCCAGCGTGTTTCCAGAACTGGCATCCGGTGTCGGCGTGTATACGGTTGTCGGCATGGGTGCTGTCGCGGCCGCCGTCTTAGGCGCACCAATATCGACAACTCTCATTATTTTCGAAATCACGGGCGATTATCAGTTATCACTCGCCGTTATGTTGGCCATCGTGGTATCGACCGAACTAACGCACAACTTATACGGTCAATCATTTTTTGCCGTTCAACTCAAAAAGCGCAGCATCGACCTGCGTGATGGATTTGAACATGAAGTTATGAATGCGATTAAGGTACGACACATTCTAGATCACAGTAACAATATTGCGGCCGAAACCATTGGCACCGAAACCTTAATCAAAGACATCCGGAAAAAGTTAAGCGCGTCGACCACAGGAGAACTTTTCGTGGTCAAATCGACTGGTGAGCTTTTTGGCACCATCACGCTTCACGATTGCGGTGAGACATTGTTCGATCAGGAATGTGACCAAGCTGTCGATGCATCAGAGATCGCGCGGGTTCATCCACCCATCTTACAAGAATCAGATAATTTGATAGATGCGATGCGGGTCATGCGCGAATCGGGCGAAGATCATATTGCTGTTATTCGCGATCCCCACACGCAAAAATTCTCTGGATGTGTTCATCACCGCGATGTCATGACCGCGTATAACCGCGCTCTGCTTAAGGTTCGCCACGAAGAGCACAATCAGTAGCGCTTGCTAGGCGAACCGACGATGACAGTATTTACCCGCGTGCTATAACGACGTCATGAACGATCCCTTTGAATTATCAGACGAGCCTGCCCCAGCAGCGCCACCCCGCGCCCCAGATTATTTATCGGGCCTGAACGAGAGCCAACGCGAAGCCGTTGAAGCTGTCGAAGGTCCTGTGCTTGTCCTTGCAGGGGCTGGCACCGGGAAAACCCGAGTTCTGACCACGCGTCTGAGCCATATTCTGATGCAAAATCGCGCCAGCACGGGCGAGATTCTGGCTGTGACATTTACCAACAAAGCCGCCAGCGAGATGAAAGAGCGTGTTTCGCGCCTTGTCGGTCGCCCGGTTGAAGGCTGGTGGGTCGGAACCTTTCATGCGATTGCCGCGCGAATCCTTCGAATGAACGCAGAAGCCGTCGGCCTGAAACCCCAATTCACGATCCTAGATTCCGATGATCAAGTCCGCCTGATCAAACAGATGATCGATATTCACGGCATCGATGAAAAGCGACTGCCACCCCGCGCCATATCCTCGATCATTCAACGCTGGAAAGATCGTGGCTATATGCCGGACAAAGTTCCAAGCAGTGAATCTGGTCAAGGCGACGGCAAGGTATTGGCACTTTATAAAGATTACCAAGAGCGTTTACAGACGCTGAACGCTGCAGACTTTGGCGATTTGCTGTTGCTGTGTTTGGAATTGTTCCGGTTGCAGCCACAGGTTTTGAAAGAATTCCAGCGACGGTTCCGCTACGTGATGGTCGATGAATATCAAGACACCAACGTCGCGCAGTATTTGTGGCTAAGATTGCTCGCCCAAGAACATAAAAATATCTGCTGTGTCGGCGATGACGATCAATCGATCTATTCTTGGCGTGGTGCCGAGGTTGGCAATATTTTGAAATTCGAAGAAGACTTTCCTGGCGCGCGCGTGGTCCGGCTGGAACGCAATTACCGATCCACACCACATATCTTGGCTGCGGCCTCTGGATTGATCTCTCATAACGAAGGCCGCCTGGGCAAAACCCTCTGGACCGATGTTAACGAAGGCGAGCCCATCAAAGTCCGCGGTGTGTGGGACGGCGAAGCCGAAGCCCGCATGGTCGGCGACGAGATTGAGGCACTTCAATCGAAAACCAGCAAACTGAATGATATGGCCATCTTGGTCCGCGCGGGGTTCCAAACGCGCGAGTTCGAAGAACGCTTGATCACCATCGGCGTCCCTTATCGTGTCATCGGTGGCCCACGGTTTTATGAGCGCCAAGAAATTCGCGATGCCATCGCTTATCTGCGCGTTATTGCGCAGCCCGATGATGATTTAGCGTTTGAGCGCATCGTCAACGTGCCAACGCGCGGTATCGGCAAGACAACCCTTCAAACCATTCACGGCTATGCACGGTCCCAAGGGATTTCAATGACGCGCGCTATTGCAAACCTGAACGAAACAGACGAGTTGCGACCACAGGCGCGCAAGAGCCTGACCGATGCCCTGGCGATGTTTGAGCGCTGGCGCGACTTAGCCGCTGTGCTGCCACCTTCACAATTATGTGGCCAAGTGCTTGAAGACAGCGGCTACGTCGACATGTGGAAAATGAAGAAGGAGCCGGATGCGCCGGGCCGCTTAGACAACTTGAAAGAACTGGTTGCGGCCCTTGAGGATTTTGAATCCATGGGCGCATTCCTAGAGCACGTCAGTTTGGTTATGGAGAACGATGATCGCGCCGATCACGACAAGGTCAATATTATGACCCTTCATGGTGCCAAAGGACTGGAATTCGACTCCATCTTTTTGCCGGGATGGGAAGATGGCTTGTTCCCGAACCAGCGTGCCCTAGACGAGGGTGGCCTCGCGTCACTAGAAGAAGAACGCCGACTTGCCTACGTCGGCATCACGCGTGCTAAAAAACGCGCGATGATTTCCTTTGCCGCCAATCGTCGCATTTACGGAAAATGGCAAAGCACCATGCCGTCGCGCTTTGTCGACGAACTGCCTGCTGAGCATATTGATGCCCAATCAGAAACCGGTGTTTATGCGCGCCAAGACACGGTCTCGGTTCATACAGATGATCCGTTCTCTGACGTTGACGGCATGGGTCGATCCCGTCGTCGCATGATCGAAGCGGGCAGCAGTCGATCATATAAACCCACCAGCGATGGTGAGGGTATTGATGTCGGCGCCCGTATTTTTCATCAGAAATTTGGATATGGCCACGTCATTTCAAGCGACGGCGACAAATTAGATATCGAGTTTGAGAAAGCTGGTGAAAAACGTGTCATGGCCAACTTCGTTTCACTCGCATGATGGTTTCTGACGATCCTATTCCGCTTTGGCGGCTCGAAGTCACTGTCCCACAAGCGGCTGTTTTGGCATTCGAAGAACTTATGAGTGGCAATTGTGTTGCCGTATCTTCGTTTGGTGACGACGGTACGGAATGGCGTGTCGAGGGTTACACCGACCGCGAACCCGATGAAGCGTTGCTGAATGAAGGCCTCGCGGTGACCGCATCGGTGTTCGATCTCCCCGTTCCTGCACTCAAGGTTGAGTTTCTGACCCCTCGCGATTGGCTGGCTGATAACCTCAGCAGTTTTGAGCCGATACACGTCGCAGGGTTTTTCATTTATCCCAGCCATTTCGAAGGAGAGTATCCACATGCGGCGACATCGCTGCAGATTGATGCAGGCACGGCATTTGGCTCTGGCACTCATCCCACGACAGCAACATGCCTGATTGCCATGGCAGCTTTAGCAAAGCGCCGCGACGTTGGTCGTATTCTTGATCTCGGATGTGGGTCCGGGATTTTAGCATTCGCGGCAGCATCATTATGGCCGGCTGAAATCACCGCAACAGATATAGACCCCGAGGCCATTCGTGTCGCCATCCAAAACACCAAGATCAATCATTTGTCGCACAGAATCAAAACGGTCTGTGGCAATGGCTTTCGGCATAGTATTATTCGAGGAAGTGCGCCGTACGACTTAATTGTCGCCAACGTGCTGGCCCGCCCATTGATGGGAATGGCAGGCGATGCGGTCGCCGCGTTGATGCCGGGTGGACATGTTATTCTGTCCGGACTAATGACCCGCGATGCACCATGGGTTGTCGCAAAGTACGGCGCCCACGGATTGACCCTATGTGACCGTTGGTCAAAAGATGGCTGGACGACACTGATGATGCGCAAACCAAACACGCGAGCAAAATGACACGTCGCCAAAAACTAAACACGTTGATCGCCATTAATGGGATTGGCTTTGTGCTGTGTGGCACGGCGCTGGGGGGCGTCGCGAAAGCTGGTGTGACACCGTGGTACGGCCTGGGCGGTATTTTGTTTATGTTTTTGGGTGTGGTTGTTCCGGTCTACCGAGAGTTCACCGCCATCCGCGAAGGGTTCGACCTTGTAGAACGCGAGGCCATGCGGTCGATCAAGCACCGACGTGGCGATAAAAACTACCAAGAAGTCTTTGATAACGATAAGGCCGACTCACCGTTTAAGCGTGTCGCCAATCAACCGAGCCTTGCGATATTTCTAACGTTTATCGGATGGGGCCTGATGATTACCGAGGGCGTGCTTTGGTTCACCCAAGCCTAATTAGCCTCTGCCTTTGGCAATGACTTAAAGGCTTCTAAGGCGCGTTCCCTGCCCGCTTTGTGCGCGATAATTGGTTCTGGATAAGTATCGCCCAACGCCACACTTGCATCGCGCAACACGTCAGCGGGGGCTTCCCACGGTGAAAAAAGATACTTGTTCGGCAGGCCCGCGATTTCAGGCACATATTTTCGAACATATTCACCATCAGCATCGAATTTCTCGCCCTGGGTGATCGGATTGAATATCCGAAAATATGGCGCCGCATCCGCGCCACAACCGCCGATCCACTGCCAACTAAACGCGTTCACCGCCAGGTCGGCATCAACCAAAGTATCCCAAAACCACGCTTCGCCATCCTGCCAAGGCAGCAACAAGTGCTTTACGAGGAACGATCCGACAATCATGCGCACACGATTGTGCATATGCCCCGTATGCCATAGCTCTCGCATCCCCGCATCAACCATGGGATAGCCCGTCATGCCCGATTGCCACGCTTTCAGGGCGTCATTATCATCAACCCAAGGGAAACTCGCGAACTTTGGGTTCATAGGTTTTTCTGGCAGATCAGGCAGATAATAAAAGACGTGATAAGCGAATTCGCGCCAGACGATCTCTTTTAAGAACGCTTCGGTCTGGCTCGTCCATCCAAGTTTATCAATCGTGCGCTGCCAAATTTGACGGGGGCTAATATCTCCCGTGTGCAAAAATGGTGATAAGTTTGATGTCCCCAATACAGCTGGTAGATTCCGCTGATCGATATACTTTTCAGCTGCCTCGTCCAAGAACGTATCCAGGCGCTTTTGAGCGCCGTGTTCTCCCGGCACCCAACGATCCCTGAAACCTTGTGCCCAATCAGGTTTCGTCGGCAAAAGTTCCCAATCATTTAAATCATCGGATGTAATCGTACCCGCACCCGAAAAAATTTTATCAGGTGCATCGATTGGTGGCGCAGGCTCACCCTTATCGCGGCACGCGTGCCAGTAGCGCGTATAGACTTTGTAAAAGCCACCCGCCTTTTTTTCGATTGTCCAAGGTTCGTGCAAAAGAGATCCATTAAAGCTTCTAGTATCTACTTCCGCATCTATCAGTGATGCCTTGATTTCTTTGTCACGGGCGATGGCAAAAGGCTCGTAGCAGCGATTCCAGTAGACGCCAGCGGCGTCACATTCATTAACAAGATCAGCAATGCCGGTCTTGGCGTTGCCGCGACGAAGCACCAATGAAGCACCCATCGATTCCAAGGTTTCCCCCAGCACCGCAAGCGAATGATGCAACCACCATCTAGCTGCACCGCCCGGCATCCAATCACCCGGCGTGTCGTCATCCAGAATATAAACGGGAATAACAGGACGACCACTATCCGCCGCTGCCATGAACGCAGGATTATCGGATACGCGCAGGTCTTGGCGGAACCATACGATGATGGGATTTTGATCAGTCATATACTTTCTTTGGATCAGATAGACGTAAGGAGTACTTTTAAAAAAGCTTTTTAGATCACTCTTTAACGCAGTCGAAACCCCACATCACGTTGATGGTTGGACTCCCAAGTGGGACACCCCCTCGCGACACAGCTTTTTTGCCATGCGTCGCGCAATGCGCCTGAGCCGCTTCAATCGGTTCGCTCAATCGTGATGACTTGATCGTAATTGCACTTGGTGTCGCTGCGATAATATTACTCTTATCGACGGATTTTTCGCGCGAACACCCGACAAGTACTACAATCAAAACCAAAGCCAAAACGGCATGACGTGGAAAGCCCATGATCATCTCCCTAACCTTGGAAATAGTCGCGGATTCCAAGGCTACATGTCCAGCACTAAGCCTTGGGATCAAAAAATGGAGCGGGGACCAGCAGCGTATTCTGTTGCGCGATCAGATATCCAGCTTCCAGATTTTTGG
>DGNZ01000261.1 GCA_002389175.1 Rhodospirillaceae bacterium UBA4479
CACAATCCAAAAACAGACTGGTGTTACAAGACGGATCCTGACCCGGGTTTGGCGGGGCGCAGTATTGATTGGCCGCGTGGCAAGGTTCTTGGTGGATCGAGTTCGATCAACGGTCTTTTATATATCCGCGGCCAGGCCGAGGATTACGAACATTGGCGGCAGCTTGGAAATACGGGCTGGTCTTTTTCTGATGTGTTGCCGTATTTCAAGCGGGCTGAAGACCAGGAACGTGGCGAAAATGATCATCACGGTAAAGGTGGCCCGATCAAAGTGTCGGACATGCGCGCCAAACGTGATGTCTGCGAAGCGCTGATCGATTCAGCTGCCGCAAATGGCATTCCCCGTAATGATGATTTTAACGGTGCCGTCCAAGAGGGGGCTGGCTATTTCCAGCAGACCGCCCATCGTGGCCGCAGATGGTCGACCGCTGTTGGATACCTCAAGCCGATCAAACACCGCAAAAATTTAGATATCGTGACCAATGCCCATGGGCTTGAGGTGCTTTTCGATAAATCCGACGCGACGACAACGACCGGTTTTGCCTATGAGCGGAATGGTCAGCGCGTTGAGGATTATCTGAGACCCGGTGGTGAAGTTATCCTGAGTGGTGGCGCGATTGGATCGCCGCAGATGCTCCAATTATCTGGTATTGGTCCGGGCGAGTTGTTGAACGCGCACGGGATTAATGTTGTCAAAGAGCTGCCGGGAGTGGGTGAAAACCTTCAAGACCATCTTCAAATTAGAATGGTCTACGAGGTCAACGTTCCCACATTAAACGAAGAGATCAACCAATTGATCCCGCGCTTGATGATTGGCATGCAGTACGTGTTCCAGCGCAAAGGTCCAATGACGATGGGGGCCAGTCAGGTCTGCATATTCACGAAGACGCAACCTCACATGGACACGCCGGATATCCAGTTCCATTTTCAACCCTTAAGCGCGGATAAGCCTGGATTGGAAATGCATCCATTTTCCGGTGTGACATCATCTGTATGTCAGTTGCGGCCTGAAAGCCGGGGGCGCATTGCCATTAAGTCGCCGGATCCATATGTGTATCCAAGCATTGAGCCGAATTACCTCTCGGCAAGTGTCGACCAACAAACCGCCGTCGACTCCATGAAGGTGTCGCGGAAGTTATTTTCTACAAACCCGCTCAAAGATTTTGTTGTTCGCGAACATCTGCCTGGTCTTGGTGTGGAAACGGACGAGCAACTTTTGGAATGTGCGCGGAATATCGCGCAAACCATTTATCATCCGACCAGCACCTGCAAGATGGGCAGTGATCCATCAGCGGTGGTGGATGAGCGCTTGCGTGTTCATGGCATCAAGAATCTTCGGGTGGCAGACGCATCAATCATGCCCAATATCGTGTCGGGTAATACCAACGCGCCGACAATTATGATCGGTGAAAAAGCGTCTGACATGATTCTCTCGGACCGCCGCCCAAATTAAACCAACCAGACTAAACCTGCACAAATTTTGTATGTCGCGTGGGCAAAAAAATCGGGGATCAGATAAACACTGATCCCCGGCGAGTTTTTACAGGGAGAGTATAGTCTCGGGGAAAGACTAGAAGTATTATTATACTATGTCTTTGTGTCGGAATTATCAGTGATCACGATCACACCTCGTAAATTTTGTTAAAATTATAGGCACTCATGAGTTTGCGTTGCGGTGGAGTCTTTCAACACCACACGCTATAATTCATCCATGAACCAAATAGCATCCGAGATGAAACGTGCGCGCAGCCCCGGAATCACTGGGTTTTTCAAGTCCCACATGGCGGTGATTGTGTTGTTAGCAATGATGTTGGTGGCACTTCCAGCCTATCTTTCGGCGATGGAAAGGCAGTTCATCGATATGGAATTTTTGGCATCCCTATGTGGGATTTCTGGTTGGGGCTCTTAGCTCAAACGGCCTATTGCTGTGTCATTCCATTAATCAGCTGTTCAAGCGATTCGGTGTCTTTGGACATAATGCGTGCGAACCAACGGATGGTCTGGGCCTCGTTATTAAATTCAAACGTACCGTCGCGATACGTGATACGCCAACAACCGGCATCGCGGTCTAAGGGGCGGGCATCAAGGCACAACTGATCGCCGTCAATCGTCCATGTGGCAGAAGCTGTATCCGTGAATTGCCGTTGTTCATCATCAGTACAGGCCTGGGTGATTTCGGCGGTGCCAGCTTTTTCTATAGCTACCATACGCGAGGCATAGCACGCGTTTACGCCGCCAGAGACATCGCGTGGGCCGTTTTCTTCCATGTCGATGGTCAAGCCGGATCGGTCGAACAGCCATGTAAGATGGCTGCCTGTTAGCGGAAATGTGCCCTTTGGTGCATCGGTGTCTTTGAGTAACACGGAGAACACCAACAATGCGCCAACTACGATAAGGGTGGGAACGAGAAGATTTCTGATCATAGGCCATCATCTCCGATAGATACCTCGTGCATCAAGTGACAAGTTATATAGAATCAGCACTTAATTGAATTGATAGGAAATAATTGAGATGTCGGAAGCGGGTGGCTTTCACATGTGGGCGACGTTCGCGATTATCGCTTTGGCGTTTGTCGCGTATTTTCTCGATAAATGGCGCATGGAACTGACGTCCCTTGGTGTGATTGCGACCATTTTATTATTGTTTCAATTATTCCCCATGGGTGGCGGTGGTTCCGTGGTTGGCGGTTCTGTCGTCGGTGGCTCCGTGGTCGGAGGTTCCGTCGTTGGCGGTTCCGTCGTCGGTGGCTCTGTGGTCGGAGGCTCCGTGACAGGAGGTTCGGTCACCGGTGGTTCCGTGGCCTCTGGTTCGTTTTCCCCCGGAGCATTGGCTTCATTGTCTTCGGGGTTATCGTCGCCGGCACCTTGTTGAACAGGCAGTGGCTCAGGCTCAATCTCTAATTCAGGTGTATCGGCATTGGCTTGGCGATCTAATTCAATGAAATCGTCGGGAAGAGGTTGATCAACATCCGGTGTGGGGTCTTCGCCACCTTCGGATCCAGCCTCAATATTAGGCAATGGGATTCCACGAACGGTCTCGGAAGTTGGAATTTCAATTTCTTCGGGAGCAGCGCCACCAGTGTTGTCGACGAACAAAGTGGCCGCGATCTCGGTCTGGTCTCCGGGTTGGACGTTTTCGAGGCCATTACCCTCGGCCATTTGCGGCGAGGCGCCAATGCCTTCTACTTCTTCAAGTGTTTCTTGTTGGGATTGATCACTAAGGACCGTCAGATCATCAAAAATCTGGGCGTCTTCTGACGTCGGGCCTGCGCCCTCGTCGTCTAAACCATTTGGATCGTCATCAGCCATGGATCAATGCGCACTCTTCAAAAAGATTCGGTATACCAATGACAAATATATAGTACCCAATCATTACGCCAACCTGTCCAATGGTTACATATTGTTGCTATGGGGGTTGGGACTCTTGATAGGTGATCTGAAGCGTGTTTGTGTGTGTTTAACGGAATATTGAGACGCTGCGGATATCGCTCGTTGTCTCGTATTGTTACATCGTTCAATGGATTACAGGTGAGATCATGGCCGGAATTTCTAATATTTTCCTAAAAATGCGCAGTGCTGAAATCGCATCAGTACTGCTGATTTCGGCGTGTAACACTTATGAGCCTGCGATCCTTGATGCCACTTATATTGTTGAGGATGCAACCCAGGCCATTGAGCGTCTGAATCGGGTTAAGGCGTTAGAGCCGTATGCTGATGAAATCTTTACTGCAACCCATATGGCGATCTTTCCAAACGCGAACCGACCGCAGGTATCCAAATTCTATGAAGGACGGGACGGTATATTACTTGCCCGCGATACAAACGGGACTTGGCGCGGCCCCGCATTCTATCGATTGCATCACCAGCACCTAATCTATGACAAGTATTTTGAGTTTTGGGACGAGTACGATGCGTACGATTACGGTTTCCCGGGGCGCACAGTTATCATGCTATTTAATGCGGGCACTGTGTTTGAGCGGATGTTGAACTCAGAAAAACTGACCATTGATACCACCGAATTCACCGATTACGCCTGGGATAGCGAAACCAACATGTCGACCTTCAAATTCGGCGAGGGTGGTGAGGTTAGAGTCTTGATCGAAGCGCCCATCAATGAAAATTGGCAGCATAAAAATTATTCGCTGTGGGATGCCGCGTGGATGAATTCTCAGACCGAGCTTGATGAGGGATTCTTTGGAGAACGGGCGCGCCCGCGTTTCATCTCACGGACCGAAACAGGCTATCCATCAACGCATCAATACCCAGCAGCCACGCGTCGCTTGGAAAAGGCACTTGAAGTCGCGCTTGAGTAGAAAATTTGGCTATCAAGGCGGCTTGAGACGGTTGATGAGATTCACCTTGATATAAAAATATCTCCCGCTAGGTTTGCTGCGGGCCACGCCTCCCCAACGAGGCGCGACCTTTCTGCGAGGAAAGGAGATATATAATGACCTCAGCACAACCGGGCATTCGTCCGGCAAATCCTAATTTTTCATCCGGACCATGTTCGAAGCGCCCTGGTTGGCATTTAAATGCCCTCGACGGCGCGTTTCTTGGTCGTTCCCATAGACATAAAATCGGTAAACAACGCCTCAAAGAGGTGATTGATCGCACGCGCGACATCCTGCAACTGCCGGATGGGTATCGTGTGGGAATCGTCCCTGCATCCGATACCGGAGCCATCGAAATGGCGATGTGGTCGGTTCTTGGCCCCCGTGGCGTCGAAGTGCTGGCGTGGGAGAGTTTTGGTAAGCAATGGGCCGAAGACATCCAAAAGCAACTGCGCTTTGACGATGTCACCGTTCGCGCTGCCCCTTACGGAGAACTTCCAGATTTATCCGCTGTCGATTTCGCGAGAGATATCGTGTTCACATGGAACGGCACCACGGGCGGTGTTCGTGTGCCTGATGGCGACTGGATTCCATCGGACCGCGAAGGATTGACGATTGTCGATGCCACGTCTGCGGCGTTTGCCATGGATATGCCTTGGGACAAGATCGATATCGCCACGTATTCCTGGCAAAAGGCGATGGGCGGTGAAGCGGCCCACGGTATGCTGGTCCTCAGCCCGCGTGCTGTTGAGCGCATCGAAAGCTACAGCCCGCCTTGGCCCATGCCTAAAATCTTTCGTATGAAAAAGGGCGATAAGCTCCGCGAAGATATCTTTGAAGGAGTTACCATCAACACACCATCCATGTTGTGTGTCGAAGATGCCATTGATGGCTTGAAATGGGCCGAGTCAATTGGCGGCTTGAGTGCGCTACTTGGTCGTGTCACCGCGAATAATCAGGCATTGGATGCATGGGTTCAAGGTGCCGATTGGATCGACTATATCTGCAAAGATCCAAAAGCGCGCTCCACGACGTCAGTTGTTTTGGTTGTCACCGCGGACTGGTTTCAAGCGATGGACGAAGCCGCACAACGCGATGCGATCAAAAAGCTAACGGGTGTATTGGAAGCACAAGGAGCGGGCTTTGATATTGGTTCGCACAAAGATGCGCCGCCAGGACTCCGAATCTGGTGTGGTGCGACCGTCGAAGCATCGGATTTGGCCGCTCTGGGGCCTTGGCTTGATTGGGGCATTGCCCAGGTCAAATCTGAACTGGTGGGAGATTAGAACATGGTCAAAGTTCTGATCTCTGACAAAATGAGTCCCCTGGCCGCCGATGTGTTCAGGGCGCGTGGCATTGATGTCGATGTCCGCACCGATATCGACAAAGCGGATTTGCCCGATGTTGTTGGCGAATACGATGGCATTGCCATCCGGTCATCGACAAAACTGACACCCAAGGCATTAGCGAAACCTGGAAACCTTAAGGTCATCGGTCGTGCTGGTATCGGCGTTGATAACGTTGATCTG
>DGNZ01000443.1 GCA_002389175.1 Rhodospirillaceae bacterium UBA4479
ATACCGCCCGAAAGGTCGGTTTTCCAGTTGGTCTTGTCACCAGCGACTTTTTCAATCGCAGCACGCTCGTCGGCAGTCAGATCAGAATCCCAGCCAAGCTTTTTCAGCATAGCCATAGAGAATTCTGGGTGACCATCCTTGAGTTCGTTCCCAACAGGGTAAGAACCTTCGGCCAACAGGTTGGAGCCTTCACGTTCCACACCAAAGCGGGCGCGGAAGTTCAAACCACCTTCAGCAACTGGTTTCGACGGATCATAAAGAACCGGCGTACCTGGGTGCTTCATCTCTGGGGTACCCCAGCAAGGCCAAGGCATACCATAGTAGTCACCGTTGACTGGACCACCACGTGCAAGCAGCGTGGTCTTATCAAAGGTACCTTGGTTCGCCATGTGCGCTTTAAGACGCTCTGGTGACTGACCTGTGTAACCAATCGTCCACATGCCACCATTGAATTCGCGTGTTACGTCTTCAATGTTTGGCTCTTCACGACCGTTACCGAGATCATCCATTTTGATCTTCTTGAAGAACTCATCAGCAAAGCCGAATTTCTTCGCGAACATCGCCATGATCTCATGATCGGTACGTGCTTCCATGATTGGATCAATGACTTTATCACGCCACTGCAAAGAGCGGTTTGATGCGGTCACAGAACCACGGGTTTCGAACTGCGTTGCGGCTGGCAGAACATAGATGCCGTCCTGACGATCCGGAATAACAGCGGCCATGGTTGGAACAGGATCGATGATGACCATCAAATCCAGTTTTTCCATCGCTTTCTTCATTTCCGGAAGACGCGTTTGCGAGTTCACTGCATGACCCCAATAGACCATCGCACGGAGGTTGTCCGTCTGATCAATGTTGGCTTTGTCTTCGAGGACACCATCGACCCAGCGTGAAACTGGAATACCTTTCGACGTCATCATCTTCTCGGATTCAAAACGACCCTTAAGGAAATCGATATCGACATCCCATACACGAGCCCAGTGTTTCCAAGAACCCGCTTTCAGGCCGTAATAGCCTGGCAGTGAGTGCGACAGGATGCAGAAGTCGGTTGCACCTTGGACGTTATCGTGACCACGGAAGATGTTCGCGCCACCGCCTTCGGTCCCGATGTTACCCAGTGCCAACATCAGCGTACAATATGCACGCGTGTTGTTATTCCCGTTGGTGTGCTGTGTACCACCCATGCACCATACGATGGTACCAGGACGGTTGTTGGCCAATGTCCGCGCAACGCGACGAAGCTGCTCACCAGGAACCCCGGTAACGCGCTCTGTCTCTTCAGGCGTCCATTTTTTCACTTCGGCACGGATTTGATCCATACCCCAGACACGCTGCTTGATGTATTCTTTGTCTTCCCATCCGTTTTCAAAGATGTGGTAGAGAATACCCCAAATCAATGCGACGTCGGTACCTGGACGGAACCGAACGAACTCGTCAGCGTGTGCTGCTGTACGCGTAAAGCGTGGATCACAGACGATCAGCGCGGCATTGTTTTGCTCTTTCGCTTTCAGAATGTGCTGAACAGCAACAGGGTGTGCTTCTGCCGGGTTTGACCCGATCAGGAACATCGCCTTGGAGTTGTGCATGTCATTGTAGCTGTTTGTCATCGCACCATAGCCCCAGGTGTTTGCTACACCTGCAACCGTGGTTGAGTGACAGATCCGTGCCTGGTGGTCACCATTGTTGGTGCCCCAGAATGCATAGAATTTACGGAACAGATATGACTGTTCGTTGTTAAATTTCGCAGATCCTAGCCAGTACACAGAATCGGGGCCGGAAGCCTTGCGGATTTCCAGCATCTTGTCGCCAATCTCGTTGATGGCGTCATCCCAGCTGATTTTCTTCCATTTGCCGCCTTCCAATTTCATTGGATACTTCAAGCGGCGCCCTGCATGTGCATGGTGACGAACAGAAGCACCCTTGGCACAATGTGCACCTAGGTTAAACGGACTGTCGAAGCCCGGCTCTTGACCGACCCATGTGCCGTTGGAAACTTCGGCGATAACCGTGCAACCAACAGAACAGTGCGTGCAGACTGACTTAACCTGCGTGATTTCACCGGCAGCACCAGATGCTGCTTCGGCTTTTTTGACCATACCGGCCGGAAGGGCCGAGGCCAAAGCTACACCACCGGCTGCTACCCCTGAACGTTTCAGGAATGAACGACGATCCATCGAACCGCCGACGACACCGGCAAGTGCCTTTGATAAACGGGGGCGTCCCGCAACCCCGTTGCTCTTTTTCGTGAGCATTAAGTTTCTCCCAAGTTAGACTTTAGAAAAAGAAACACTGAATAAGTCGGTCCTAGAACCGGCTCAGCTCGTAGTATTTCATGACATGTTCGGTTTCCCGATAAGCGCCACTCTGGCGCCCTTCCGTCACTGCTGCCTCCGCTTTCTTTCCGGATAGAGCAACTGTAGCGACACCGGCAACACCGGCGACACCCGCTCCTTTTAGAAAGTTACGGCGATCCAGCTTTTCCGATTTCTCGGCTTTTGGCATAGCTGTCTCCCTCTTTTCCAATTTTGGAGTGCCATAATGACATCTCCGTTTTTGAAACCCGGTGAGCAATCCCAAAATCGGCGATTGCGGCCCGTTCCCAGCTAATGCGGCTTATGCCGCCATCTCGAAGGCCTCGCGCTCGATCTCTAAGAACAAGCGACCGATGGAACCCACCGGCATATAGAGCACAGCTGACTGCGCTCCTTCGAGGTCTGCAAAAAATCTGTCGGCCCAAGGGGCCAAATGCTTATCAAAGAACATCTTTGCTTCGGCGCGCCCGTTGGCGCCACCAAGATTGCCAGTCAATAGACCATGCATCATTTCGCAAATGCTTGCGATGTGGTCTTCAGGCTCTGAATTACCCTCTGCCACTTCGATTCCTAGGCGTTTCATGTCGCCGCGCAATTCCGCGAGTGGCTTATCGTAAATGAGCCCTGTGATATAAAAAGATCCATAGGGCGTAAGCTCGCCCCCTGCACCGACACCGTAAAACAGTTCAGTGTATTCTTCTTCGGCTTTTGACGTCGTGGTCCGGACACTCAGTTTACCAAATGCAGCAATAGCTTGGCCAAGGGGGCTATCATCATCATGGCCATCCAACGCACGCATGGCGTTCAAAGCCTCATCGTCCATCGGCCCAGACAATACACGCGCCAAAAGGCCGTAGAACCCAGCGCGCATTGCATCCTCTTCGGATGCACCAAAGCCGCCATCTACCCCTGCCATTGCAGGGCTCGTCTGATTTGCAGTAGTTCCGCTAAGCGTGTCGGCCACGTATGTTCCCTTTAGCTCCCCAGCTACCCAAAGCGCCTAAGCACCTCAAAAAGCCAATTATTTCTTATTGTGCCGCTTATGCGTTGCTCAATCCCGCTACGGCACTTCATCTATCCCGACCAATATTATCATGCGATAGTCGCATACCTGTCAATAGAAATCGGCACGTCTATAATAATTTACGGCCTAAAAAAATCAACAAAATCAGAGGCTTATAACCACACATTTAGTGTGGTTTCAGCGCAAAAGATCGTCTGTATCGTCCGTGTCTGTGTCATCACCCGAATCTTCTTGTTCTGATATATCTCGCTGCTTTGATGGGTTTTGATTTGAATCAGGTTCAGTCTCAACCACCTCATCAGACTTTTCAGCAAGCTCAGTCTCTCCATTTTCTGGCTGTTCGGACGAATCTGCCAGCTCTTCACCCTCGACCAGTTCTTCATCAACCTCTTCTTCGTCCTCATCAAAAGCCCGCTTGGCTTCCTCGGGCATCATCTCCTGGAGTTCTTCTTCGGTCAGATGGCCGCGACCAACTTGATAAGACCCAAAACTAGAATCGATGATTTTATGGACGACGTTATAATCTTCATCGTAGTCGTTCATTTCATCACGGAATCCGAATAGAGGATTTGCACGCCAAAGGATTCGCATAGCTTTTCGTTTGATGATTTCCGGAACACCTTCGCGCATGAACGGTGTGAAATCCGAATCACCGTTCAGGCTCTCGAGTGGAGGAAGTGTCGATACAACTTCCTTTTGCTCATCGGTCAGATCTTCTTCCTCGATGCCTGCATAAATATCTTGATCAAGATCGTCTTGGGCATCGAATGCCCCGCGACTCAGCGCGATTTCCTCATCTGGACCATCTTCCAAAGCCTGGACATCAGGTTCGCCACTTTCGTCAGCGTGACCAATGCCACGGGTCAATCGGTCATCAGTATCTTCAGGCGCGGGCGCCAGCGGCGTCATGGCAGGCACAAAATGCCGAACACGCACCCCTCCGGGCAGATTAAGTGCCTCTGGTTCAGCCTCCACGACAGCCTGTTTCTCTGCGATGCGCGCTTCTTTAACAGAATCTTCTTCTCGATTGTCCGCACCACCTTTTTGTTTCAGGCGGGACCAACGGCTAAGGCGTCCTTCTCCACTAGCCATGACCGCCACCTCGTTTGCGGCCCTGCGCAAAATCACCTTTGCGAGGATCATAGGATTTACGTTTACGCTTCTTGAAAGGCGTATCTTTGTGGTGCGTATCGCAAAAATCTTTGATCCACATCGCGACATCAGCTGGCATCGGCACGCCTTCGACCAGTTGATCGCTGTCTTCGGTATAGCTCTCAGCCTCATACGGGCACGCAGTCACCAGATGCACGACGACTTCTGGGTCATCGGCTTCTTCGCCTGGGCTAAGCACGATGTAGATATGCGGCGGATTGTTAGACAAATTGACCTTATAGCCCTCGGTTTCGCCCCGATATAATTCAAGTGGCACCGTCGCTGCATGAAAATGGGTCCAGCCTTCGCCTTCGCGCAGTGCAGTCCAGCCATCCTGATTGGATTTTTCCGGCGCCCCTGGGAAAACCGCGATGGGTCGATGTGAATGATCTTGCCAGCGGCTCGAACTTTCAGTTCGTTCAATCACGACCCCAATGTTGAGTTTTTCATACTTGCCAGGGGCCGCCTCTTGTTGGATGGCATACAGGCGCTCGGCCTCTTCCAGGTTTTCAGGTTTATTGACATTAAAGAACGGATCAACCGGCTCGACCTCAAATGGGATATGAACGATCCCAATGCGATCTGTCCACTTGTCGATCTTTCGCATTTCTTCTTCTACCATGGCTTTTCGAAGCTCGTGGCGAAGCGCAACAGGCCAAACCCCGAATACCGGATGGGTACGGTCACCCGTGATCGCACATGAAAGCAGCGCTTCGCCCGCAAGAACAGGTGCCATTAATCGCGGCACCAGATCACGAGGAATAAAGGGGGCATCCGTTGCAAAGCTGATAACATGTTCAACGTCTGGAACATTCTCAGCAGCCCAGTCTAATGCTGTCAAAATACCGGCAAGCGGGCCTTGATGCCCCTCGATAACATCTTCAACAACAGGTAGTTTATACTTTTTGAATCGATCAGGATCACCATTGGCATTCAAAATCAGATGATGAACCTGCGGCGTTACCCTGTTGATGACATGATCCAGGATCGGCTTGCCACCTAGTTCCTTCAATGGCTTGTCCCCCCCGCCCATGCGCCGCGCAAGGCCACCAGCAAGCAAGACGCCGACGATTGGTTTAGGTTGGGTAGCAACGTCACTCATGCTGCATCTTTCATTGGCCAACGCACTTTTTCACCTAATAATTCTTTCATGTGATCAATGCCGATGTTCACAACTTCAATCGGCGAATTTAATGCCATTCCAAGGTTTCCATTATCGCAAATAATTGACGGCTCTGTTGTCTGATTGCGATCCCGGTCCAGATAACGATCTTGCTCTAACTTTTTGACCGCGCGGATCAGCAATGCTTCGACGGCTTTCAGTGCTTCAATTTCAACTGGGGCAAAATACCACTTCTGCCTTTGAACGGTGTCCCTCGCGAGGGCTTGCAAACGCTCAAGTTTTTCAGGCTCCATTTGAGAAAGATAATGATAACTATCACCTGGCTCATAGGCCCATTTACCAGTCTCGTCACGAAGCCAGTAGGTCAGACCAACAGTTGCCACTAAATGGGATCGCAGACGCGATAGAAGGTCATTGGTTTGGCCCACATACAATACTGTGCATGTTTCATAGGTTGCCTCGCAAACATAAACGGCCGAAACCTTCAACCAATCCGGATCACTATCATGCTTGAACTGGCTAGGCACAATCAGCCCTTCCCAATTGAGCGTAAGGGTTTCGATCTCGCTCACTCTGCCGCAGCCCCTTTGCGATTCATATGCTTGGGCTCGTCTGCAACTTTGGACATATCCATGTCGTAGATTATTCGATTTTCACCTGACAAAGCGATAAAGCGCTTTCCGCGCGCACGTCCCACAAGGGTCAGTCCCACTTGGCGAGCCAATTCCACACCCCAGGCCGTAAAGCCTGAACGCGAACATAAAATTGGGATGCCCATTTGCACCGTCTTGATCACCATTTCCGATGTCAGCCGTCCAGTCGTATAGAACATCTTGTCTTCGCCAGTGATCCCATTCAGGTACATATATCCAGCGATCTTATCGACCGCGTTGTGACGACCGACGTCTTCCATATAAAGCAGTGGTTTATCCGCATCACAGAGCACACACCCATGGATGGCACCTGCTTCCAGATACAGGCTTGGTGTCGTGTTGATGGTTTTCGTCAGCGCATACAACCAAGATGTCTTTAAGACAGCTTCTTGATTCAGCTTAACCGTTTCAAATTTCTCCATGACGTCGCCAAATACGGTGCCCTGGGCACAGCCTGACGTCAGGGTTTTTTTCTTCAGCTTTTCTTCGAAGTCCGTTTCTGTCGCAGTGCGGACGACGACGGTTTCAATTTCCTCGTCATAATCGATCCCGGTCACTTCATCGTCGGGATGGATCATGTTTTGGTTTAATAGATATCCCACCGCCAGGTAATCCGGATAATCACAGATCGTCATCATGGTGACGATTTCGCGACCATTCAGGAACAGCGTCAACGGGCGTTCTACTGTCACCGACGTTTCGATCGGATTGCCATTCTGATCGACGCCTGAAACACGTTCCGTCAGCTTTGGATTCGTCGGGTCAGGACGCACCATAAATGTATCATCGGCGATTTTATCGCCGCTGGAGTCGGTCACAGGCATTTCCTCCCAAGAGGCTGCTTACGCAGCTTGTTGTGCATTATTTGGTGGCTGGATTGTCCGGGGCAAGGGGTAACTGATCAAGAGATGCATGCTCAGCAGTCAACGGCATTCTTGCAAAACATAAGAATATCTATGCGTTTTTATGTTTTAAACTGCATATTTTCCCAATATAACTTTAAGCATGATTGATGATTTACGGATTTTCGCGTCATGAATGACATTAGCGAAGCCTTTGCGACGGCTCTTCAGTTGTTGATTTCGTTCGACCCTGCCCTTTTTGAGATTGTCGGGCTATCATTACAGGTCAGCCTGTCCGCAGTTGCGATTGCCGTCTTTATCGGGTTGCCGCTCGGTGCGGCCCTCGCGTTATTCAAATTCCCTGGGCGCGGTGCCATTACCATCTTGATCAATGCGCTGATGGGTTTGCCGCCCGTCGTCGTCGGTTTGGTTGTCTACATCATCCTTTCGCGATCAGGCCCGCTGGGTGTTTTGGGATTACTATTCACTCCGACGGCTATGATCATCGCGCAGGCATTGTTAATTTCCCCCATCATTGCCGCCTTGACCCGCCAAGTCGTCGCCGATCTTTGGGTCGAATACGCCGAGCAAATGCGGTCATTGGGCAGCGGGCGACTGCGCGCGATCCCAACGTTGTTGTATGATGCACGGTTTACCCTGGTGACGGCTGTCCTGGCAGGATTTGGGCGCGCATCCGCCGAAGTCGGTGCCGTCATGATCGTCGGTGGCAACATCGATCATGTGACACGGGTGATGACCACTGCCATCGCACTCGAAGTTTCCAAAGGTGATCTGGCTTTGGCCCTTGGCCTTGGGATCGTATTGATCGGCCTGTCAGTCAGCATCAATGCGGCTACCTATTCGGTCAAACAGCGCGCTGAGGCCGTTTGGACATGACAAACACAACACCCATCGCGGCAAACGATTCAGCCTCCGAAAAAGAAACACACGCTGCATCGAATTCCAGCATCTTACCGCTGCGGGTCAGCAATCTGGGCTTCAAGGCTAAGGGTGAAGACCTGCTACAGGATATTTCGTTTGAGCTACACGCTGGGCCGCGGACCATTATCATGGGGCCCAATGGGGCTGGAAAATCCCTTTTGCTGCGCTTGTGTCATGGCTTGTTAGAACCCACCTCCGGCACCGTGACATGGCATAGCAATGGCACAAATGCAGCAAGCATGAAACAAGCGATGGTGTTTCAACGCCCGGTCTTACTGCGCCGAACCGCTGCACAGAATATCGATTACGGCCTCAAACTCCGAAACATGCCAAGCGCCAAACGCGCTCAAATCACGGACGATGTGTTGAACCGCACAGGCCTTGCCCGGTTTGCAGATAAACCCGCACGACTTTTGTCTGGTGGGGAACAACAAAAACTTGCCCTGGCCCGCGCCTGGGCGCTCAACCCAGATGTTTTGTTTTTGGATGAACCCACAGCCAGCCTGGACCCGGCGGCAGCACACGCCATCGAAACCATCGTCCAAACCATGCACGACGAAGGCACACGAATCATCATGACGACGCATGATCTCGCACAAGCCAAGAGGCTCGCCGACGAAGTCGTGTTCATTCATAAGGGCCGCATGCTTGAACAAACACCCGCCGACAAATTTTTTGAGACCCCACAGTGTGGCGAAGCCGCTGCATTCCTGCGGGGAGAACTTCGATGGTAACTGATTATTTCCAACCACAGAGAACGATCATGTTGAAACCTAAAATATTCATCGCTGCTGCACTTACCCTCGTTCTGTCTTTTGGCGCGAACGCTGAAGATAAGTTCATCACCGTTGCATCAACGACCTCAACCGCGAACTCTGGCTTGTTCAACGCGATCCTGCCGGTGTTCGAAAAACAANNCAAACTGGCATTCAGGTCCGTGTTGTTGCCGTGGGCACAGGTAAAGCCATTCGCCTAGCCCGTAACGGTGACGCCGACGTTCTATTCGTGCACCACAAACCATCCGAGGAAAAATTCGTCGCTGATGGCATGGGCATCGAACGGTTCGATGTGATGTACAACGACTTCGTACTTGTTGGTCCAAAGTCCGACCCGGCAGGTATCAAAGGATCAACAACGGCGGCAGACGCGCTGCAGAAAATCGCTAAAACCGAATCACCATTCGCATCGCGAGGCGATGACAGCGGCACCAACAAAAAAGAACTTTCGTTATGGAAGGCGGCATTGCTTGACCCAAAATCAGTGTCGGGCGGCTGGTACCGTGAAACCGGGTCCGGCATGGGTGCGACCTTGAACGTCGCATCCGGCATGGATGCCTATGCGATGACCGACCGGGCCACGTGGCTTAAATTCAAAAACAAGGGCGACCTTGCGATCCTGACCGAAGGCGACCCGGCACTGTTCAATCAATACGGCATCATTTTGGTGAACGAGAAAAAACACCCGCATGTGAAATCAGCGCTCGGCCAAACGTTTGTTGATTGGGTTGTTTCCG
>DGNZ01000146.1:0-12475 GCA_002389175.1 Rhodospirillaceae bacterium UBA4479
GCGGACACCGATTGATGGTGCACGACTGTCATCCGGTTTTGGCAAGCGTAAGCACCCAATCCTGGGCTATACCCGCATGCACAAGGGTGTCGATTTCGCTGCGGCATCGGGCACACCCATATATGCTGCGGGTAACGGCACTGTCGCCTATGCCGGCCGCAAGGGCGGCTATGGCAACTACATCAAGATCAGACACAACGGCACGTACCAGACGGCCTATGCGCACCTTAAGGGTTTTGCACGCGGCGTTAAGACGGGCAAGCGGGTCGAACAAGGCCAAGTTATCGGATACGTCGGCACGACCGGACGTTCCACGGGACCACACCTTCATTACGAAGTCATGCAGGGCGACCGCCAGGTAAATCCAATGCGTGTGAAGATGCCATCCGGCCGTACGCTAAAGGGTGCTGAACTCGCACGGTTCAAGGCGCACAAACAAGCCCAAGATCAAGTTTGGGCCTCGTTAGCAGACTCTGAAGTCGCCTCAACCAGTCAAAACTAAATGACAGGCCTACCAACGGCTGTTGCATTGAACCACACCGATCGCGGTGATGGCGTGCCCATCGTTATCCTGCATGGCCTGTTTGGCCGCTTGCGTAATTGGCAAGGCATGCAAAAGCAATTGGCGCGCGATGCCCGGATCATTACCGCTGACCTTCGAAATCATGGCGAAAGCCCATGGTCGGATGAAATGTCATATCCAGCGATGGCTGCCGATATCGCAAAGTTAATCGAAGACCTTGATGTCGGACCTGCCGTCATCGTCGGGCATTCCATGGGCGGAAAGGCCGCGATGTGTTTGGCGTTATCGCAACCCGAATTGGTGCGATCCTTGATGGTCGTCGACATCGCCCCTGTCGATTATCAAAACGACTATGGGCCATATATCGATGCGATGCGCGCCGTTCCCTTGGCCGAGCTTTCCAGGCGCGGAGAGGCCGAAGAATACCTCAAAGCGAACATCCCAGATCAAGGTATACGGGCATTCATTATGCAGAACTTGGGCGAGGCCGATGACGGGCTTGCGTGGCAGGCAAACATCGATGCCATAGAGAACGGCATGCCAAATATTATGACATTCCCGAATTTTGCCGGCACCACGTACGACGGCCCCACCCGGTTCGTGATCGGCGGTACATCCGACTATGTAAAGGCAGAGCATCGCCAACAAATTATGTCGCTGTTTCCAAATGCCTCACATGCGGTGATTAAGGGTGCCGGACATTGGGTCCATGCGCAAAAGCCTGCTGAAGTGATGGCAGAAATTTCGACCTTTGCGGTTCAGACTACTTAGTTAAAAAGGCGGGTCGTTTATCCGTCGTTCATTACCGTGGTGTCGCAGAACTGACGGCGGCGTTTTAGCTGACTGCACAGTGACTTGGCTTCTGTTACAGACTGCAATGGCCCGGCTTTAAGACGGAAATACGTGCCCTTACTGCCCAGTTTCACGCGACTGACTTCATGCTCTAGCTCGCCAAGCAATTTGCCGTGCGAACGCATGATCTGTTTCCAACCATTCTCGGCCTGCTTAGCAGAGCGATAAGATGCCAGATGCACGGCTGGTTGCGGGCCAGATGCCTTAGGCATTTCTGTTTTCGCCATTTTCGCAGGTGTACCAGCTGAGGCTTGTGCAGGTGCTGCGGCGGGTGTGTTTGTTGGTGTCGGCCGAACAGCAAGCTCAACTGCCTGTCGTTCACGGACGTATTCGTCAGAAGTGATGTACCCACCGTCGCGCAGAAGTTCCAAGCGCCGAACGGCATCAGCCGCTTCGAGCAGGCCAGCAGGAGGTGCTGCAGGATCAGCCACCATGACGGGTGCAGCAGACATCAATGCATCTAAGATAACCGAACGTTCTGCCGCATGTTGCGACACGGAAATAGCACGCATTTCCAACGCCCGGCTGATGGCCTGAATACGAGCGGAAATCTGCTCGGTCGATGGTACAGGACGATCAAGCCCTGCGGCTGGTGGCGGAGATGTTAACGGCAACAATGCGCCTACGTTTGAGCTTCGGCGCTGTTGATATTCTTGTTCTGTGACCAATCCCTGATCGCGAAGTGCTTTTAACGTCGCAAACCGGGAAACGATGCTGACATCTGGGCCTGAAAACTTACCGGCTTCGATGGGCGAGGATAGCGATGTCGAACCACTTTGCATTGGCGCCATGGACGAAGGAGCACTGGCGACTTGGGGAGCAGGTGCAGCTCGGCCCAATAATACATCACCAGTTGGCGCGCCCCCGATGGGGGTACGGGTCGCTGCGTTGGTGACTGTTCCACCACCTGATTCTAACAGCGATAGATTGACGCTGGCGATCTGAGACGCAGGTCGGGTCTCAATCTGGCTCCAGACCACAAACTGCTCATTGTCTTCGGGGCGGATTGCCAAGACGGCTTCGTACATTTCGCGCGCCCGTACGAACTGCCCAGTGTTTTGGTACAAAATTCCGGCACCAAGAAGTGCATGCACATCACGCGGGTTCGCATCAAGTGCCTGCTGGAAATAGCTGTCAGCCGTGACGTAGTTGCCCTTGGCGAGTTCAGCGATCCCAAGTTCTGCTTGTTCATTTTTCTTGAAAGGGCTGGATGACCAAAAAGATTCGTTGAACACCTGTCCGTCGAAGATGGCGCAACCGCTCAACATCGTACCAACGATAAAGATAAATGCGAAGCGCGACAGATCACGTCTGAGTGTCATCGTTGATTTCCCTTTGATCCTATTGATCAATCTGGCGCCTATGCCATTTTGATCAATATCCCCAACATATCGTATCAGCCACCACAAATTGTGCGTGAAGGTGATGTAAATACTAATGATTGGTTAAAAAATCACAAGTGAAATGTCAGATATGCCGATCAGGGTAACGAGAGAATGCCCCGCGTTAGTGAGCTTCTTTTGGTTCAGCGTCGGACTGTTCAAGCTCGGCACATCCCAAGACACTTGCGAATGGCAGCTTGGATACAGCCCCGCCGCCCATTGCCCGCGCTCCCTTGAGGACCAGTACTTCTGTGACCAGATTATCGCCCAAAGCCTGATTAATCGCCTTGATGATCCGCGCATCCTCGGCTTTTTGATAGGGACTCTTTTCGATTTTGTAGATCCGTTCAGTCGATTTTTTAGGATCAAAAAGATACTGTAATGTCATCGGCTTGGCATACCACACCTGCAACAACGCATCGGTGATCCGCGGACCAAGCTTACAGACATGGCCCACTTTGTCTTTTTCAATCACGGTAAGAACAGGAGTTACGGGTATTTTCACGGTCGATAAGCTGGATGCTTTGCGTTTCACCGGCGCTAACATCGCACGCATTTGCACGTGAGATTCGCCCGTTCCTCGCGCACCAAACGATCGTTTCAGCTGTAATTCATCATTTTGCGCCCACGCATCCGACATCGGTGCCACCAGTGACAACCCGACGCACGCCGCAATAACCAGTGCTTTTTTATGAAGCAACATTCCCATACCCCCAATGTGGCAAGACATTCCGGCATTATAAAGGCCGCTTATGACACCAAGCTGACCCATGGTTACAAGATTTTTTCGTAATACACGACCCCTGGGAGAGGATTTTTGTAATAAGCCGGTATTTCCTGAAATCCCAAAGCTTTGTAAATGGCTTGCGCGGTCTTTAATTTGGGCAACGTGTCGAGAATCATTGAGGCATATCCAGATGTTTTGCCATGCGTGATCAGTAAATCAATGATGGTCTTTCCGATACCCGAACCGCGGGCCGATTCGCGCACATACACACGTTTCATTTCGCAGCACGTATCCGAAACGGGGCGCAATGCACCGACACCAACATCGTCGCCATTCACAGAAGCAATGAAAATCACACCGCGTGGTGGGGCATACATCTCGGCAACATTGACCAGTTCGGCTTCGAAATCTTGAAAGCATAAATCAACATCGAGCCACGTTTGATATTCACGAAACAGGTCAGCGGCGATTGCCATATCCTCTGCCCCGTCGGCTTTACGTATTTCAAACTTGGGGGGCATTAGAAAGAAAACGCCCCTTCGATGACCAACCTTGCATGGCCAGCCATCTCAACGCGATCCCCTTTAAGCTTACAATAAACGTCTCCTGAACGTGCAGACACTTGGCGAGAATGAATATCTGTCTTGCCCAATATATCCGCCCAATAGGGAACGAGTGTGCAATGAGCGGACCCCGTCACAGGATCTTCATCGATACCCGCTTGCGGGCCGAAATAGCGGCAAACACAATCGGTATCATCACCGGGTGCGGTGACAATCAGACCATATCCGTCCATGTGTTTGATGTATTCAAGATCCGGCACGACAGCGCGTACGGCGGCTTCATCCTTCAACACCACCATGTTCTTCACGGCACGCAGAAATGCCACTGGTTCTATACCACCCATGGCTTCTACTAAGCCTGCGGGGGCTTCTGTTTCTTTTGCAGGCAACGATGGGAAATTCATGACGATCATATCGCCATCTCCTTTCACCTGCAGAACACCGCTTTTTTGGGTGATGAAATTGATGGTGTCTTCTTGATATCCAAGTTTTTCAAACAGCACATATGCGGTCGCCAGTGTCGCATGACCACAAAGCACAACCTCGTCCGTTGGCGTAAACCAACGTAGACGAAATCCATTACCTTCGGGGACAAAGAACGCGGTTTCCGACAGACTATTTTCCATTGCAATCGACTGCATGACGTCATCGGGCAACCATTCAGTCAACGGACAGACAGCCGCTGGGTTCCCGCCAAACGCACGATCCGTGAAGGCATCGACTTGATAAAGTGGGATGGTCGGCATGGTGACCTCCTTAACCGCTTAGATTAATTACCAAGCTCTTCTTCAAGGGCGCGACACAAGTCTTCGGTCGTTGCGTTGCCCCCCATGTCTGGTGTCTTGGGCCCGTCGCCCTTTAACAGGTTTTCAATGGCGACAATCATGTCAGCTGCAGCTTCGGGGTGGCCCAGATGATCAAGCATCATCGATGCACACCAGACGGTGCCAATCGGGTTGGCAATCCCCTGCCCGGCGATATCCGGCGCAGACCCATGAACGGGTTCGAACATAGACGGGAAATCGCGCTCTGGGTTGATGTTGCCGCTGGGTGCAATCGCAATGGTGCCGGTCACACCCGGCCCCAGGTCGGATAAAATATCGCCAAACAAATTAGAGCCCACCACGACATCGAACCAATCCGGGTTGGTGACGAACCGCGCGGTCAAAATATCGATATGGAATTTGGCGGTTTCGACATCTGGGTATTCAGCGGAAATCGCTTCGAAGCGTTCATCCCAAAACGGCATGGAATGGATGATGCCGTTCGATTTTGTCGCGGACGTTAAGTTTTTACGTGGCCGCTTCATCGCCAATTCAAATGCATAGCGCATGATCCGGTCCGTGCCCTTACGGGTAAAAATAGCCTGTTGAGAAACCACTTCATCAAGGGTGCCCTTGTAAATGCGCCCACCCATTTCCGAATACTCGCCTTCGTTATTTTCGCGCACGACGACCATATCAATATCACCGGGCTTCCGGCCGACCAGTGGACACGGCATGCCTTCGAACAGGCGAACTGGGCGCAAGGATACATACTGTTGGAACTGGCGGCGGATCGGAATCAACAATCCCCACAAAGATACATGGTCAGGCACACCGGGATATCCAACGGCACCCAGCAAGATGCTGTCGTGCCCGCCGATATCATCGATGCCGTCTTCTGGCATCATGGCGCCTTCGTTATGGAAGCGTTCGCAGCTCCAGTCGCGCTCATCGAAGGTGAAGCCCAAGTCATGCTTTCGCGCGACAGCCTCAAGGATACGACAGGTCGGTGGTACAACTTCGTTGCCGATGCCGTCGCCGGGGATGACTGCGATTTTATGTGTGTTGGTGCTCAATGTTCATTCCTACTGATGTTAAGTGTGGCGTGTTACGGATTGATAAGATGCACGTTCACGCGGCGATTGTGCTTCCCTTTGTTTTCGATTTTTCCGACACGGAGTTCGCCTATTTCGGATGTGTTCGCGACGTGAGTTCCGCCGCACGGTTGCAAATCCACGCCGCCTGCGATTTCTATCAACCGCACTTTACCGGCACCCGATGGCGGTTTCACGGACATGGTGCGGACCAAGTCTTCGTTCGCCGCCATTTCCTCGTCCGTAATCCAGCGGTGTGACATCGGCTGAGCCTGCGCGACCAGATCATTCAGGTGTGCCGCAATGGCTTCTTTGTCTAAGTTGGTGTCAGGTAAATCAAAATCCAAGCGGCTTTTTTCCTCGCCGATTTGTCCACCGGTCACACCGCCGTCAATCGTTGCGCATAACAGATGAAGAGCTGAATGCATCCGCATCAACCGATAGCGTCGATCCCAGTCGAGTTCAGCGGTCACCGTATCGCCAACAGCAGGCGCTGCTGCACCCTCTTCCAGGGCAAGGATGTGCTCGCCCGTATCACGGTCTTTGAATGTCCCGATGATTGTAAGTTTAGAGCCATCAGCCAACGACAAAACACCCGTGTCGCCGGGCTGCCCTCCACCAACCGGATAGAACACGGTTTGGTCCAACTGCACGCCCCGCTCATCAACCTTCGTGACGGTCGCAGAGCAGGATTTCAAGTATGCGTCTTCGCGAAAAAGTTCTTCGGTCATGGATTTCTCCGTCTTGGGGTCGTGCGGGCTGTGACTTTAAAAGTCAGGACCAGCGGCTGCAATCGTTACATAGTGCTTCTTGGAATTGGGCACGGTCCGCATTCCCGCCCGTCAGGATCACGCCAACTTTTTTACCAGCCATTTTGTCTTTTTCTTTTAACAACCCGGCCAACGGTCCAGCACCAGCGCCTTCGGCAATATTGTGCGTATCAAAGAAATAAGCCCGCATGGCATCTCGGAATTCATGTTCTGCCACGCGAATAATACGATCAGCGCCCCCCTGAATAATCTCAAACGCCGCAGCATCGGGACTACGACACGCGACACCGTCTGCAAATGTTGCAGCATCGTTTGTCTCGATAATGTGCCCCGCTTCAAACGACAACGCATAAGCGGGTGCATTCTCCGCAACAATACCGACAATTTTTGTGACCAAGCCCAAGCCATCGCGGGCCGATATCAGACCGCAGATTCCCGATCCCATGCCGACGGGCACATAAATCGTATCCAGATCAGGATGTGCCCGCATCAATTCCAACCCATAGGTGCCGACCCCCGCGACCAAGTCCGGATGGAATGGCGGGATACTATGAAGGTTCTGTTCAGCCCCCACGCGCATGGCTTCTTCAAGGCTTTCTTGGAAGTCATCACCGTGCTCGATCAATTCCGCGCCATAGGCCTTCATGGCCTTGTTCTTTTCAGGATTATTACCCTTGGGCACGTAGATGACGGACCGGACACCCAACGCCGTCGCCGCCCGCGAAACGGATTGTCCGTGGTTGCCCCGGGTCGCCGTAATCACACCAGGGCAATCAGGCTCAGCATCTTTGAGGCGCTGCATATAATTCAAGCCACCACGGATTTTAAACGCCCCGATGGGTGTGTGGTTTTCGTGCTTAACAATGACCTCGGCCCCGGCACGTTCGCTCAGCAAAGGCCAATAGATTTCGGGTGTCGGGCGCATGTGTTGATACACAACATCGGCAGCGGCTTCGATCTGGGCCAAGGGTATCGTCGTCATTCTTTATCTCCCGTCGCTGCAGGTTTCGCCGTTTTAGCGCGTTGTGCTCGGCTTGCCATGATAATCCCGCCAAGGATGAGCGCCGTAGAAATGATAATCGGCTGGGTGATTTCTTCACTGAGCAGCACGACAGCAAACACCAAACTGACCAGGGGTTGCGAAAACTGTACAGGTGCGATCCGTACCACTGTTCCGTGGTTCAGCGCCCAATACCATGCGGCATATGCAAGTACTGTCGAGAACATCACGAGGTATAGCGTTGATAGCCATCCCACATGCGTAACCGTCGTCCAATCCGTTCCCATCATCAGCCAGATCAGCAATGGCAGTTGCGCCAGTCCGGCAATCGTGACGCCCCAGAATGTCGTCGACCACGTCCCAATCTTAGCTGTCGCACGGCTGCCTGCGACATACCCAGCCCCCGAGATGATCGCCGCCAAGATGACAAGCAAGTCTCCGTTCAAGGTTGCGTCACCACTGCTATCGCGAGACGTGATCAAGACCACCTCGCCGATCATGGCGAGAGCGGCGCCAATGAACCAGCCCCAGCTCGGCATCCGTCGATCTAGGATTGCCCCTAGTCCACCAGAAATAACTGGCATACACGCCAGAATAAGTGCCGCATGCGCCGTCGACGTCTGCGCGATGCCAGTCGTGAATAGAATCGGAAACCCACAGAACGCCGCGAACCCAGCAAACAATAACCAACCCCATGTGACAGCATCCGACGGTCGCGCCAGACGCATGACCAAAATGCATAGGATCGCCGGTGGCACCGCGAATACAGACCGCATCAATCCCGCTTCGAACGCAGGAATTTCGCTTACCTGAAACGCGGTGATGGCGGGTGTAATACCCCACGAGATAACAGCGAACGCGGCAAGGATGTATGCGGGTAGCATCCGGGTGGTGGGAAGCATGCTAGAACTCATGATCGGATAAGACGACAAATGCTAAATTTTGGCAACGCAACACACACCTGTTATCACCATCAATGCTGCCAGATTGGCTTGTTCGCTTCGGCATCAACTTCTGCGCGGGTTTTGCCAATATCAGCCAAGAAGCGATCATCGAGATGTTTCATCCGCTGACGCGTGTCGTAATCGGCCTGCATTCCACAAAGCAATTTAAAGACCGCAATGCCCGTGCCCTTAAATGATGCGATGACATCAAACATGTAATCTTTTAGCCGGATCGGTGTACCCGAAATTGTATTTGCGTATTGTGATGTGCTCATCGAATTATTCCTCTTGAATGTTCACATTGTATCTATTAAATAATGACTATAATTGATACAATTGGAATATTGCACCTATGACAAATTGGCTGCCAGATATCGAAAATCGCCGTGGCCCGAAGTACCTTCGGATCGCCGACGCCATCGAAGACGCCATTCAAGCGGGCGTCCTGAAACCCGACGCCAAGCTGCCGCCGATGCGGAACTTAGCCTATGACCTAGGCGTGACCCTGGGCACCGTTTCGCGGGCGTATCAAGAAGCTGAGCGTCGAGGTTTAGTCGGCGGTGAAATTGGTCGCGGCACATACGTGAAGGGCGACGGGCGCTATCCACAACCCCAGGCCCCACGCGCATTCGCATTGGGTGGCCAGCGGGACAATGGTATCAACCTCAGCATGGCTGTGCCCCCACTCGGGGATGGCGGCAACCACTTGGCTGAAACGCTGAAGCAAATTGCAGAAGATCCAAAGCTGACGTCAGAGCTTGTCGATTACCAATCCCATTCCGGTTTGGTCAGGCATCGCCAAGCTGGCGTCGACTGGGCGGCACGTGTGGGTGTCGAAGCAAACGTCAATTCGATGACGCTGACCAATGGCACACAGCACGCAATCATGGTGGCATTGATGGCATTAACCCGCCCCGGCGATACGGTCCTGACCGAAGGGATTACATATCCCGGCGTCATTCATTTATCTGCACAATTGGGGTTAAAGCTTTTCCCCATTGAAATAGACGAAGAAGGCCTGCTGCCCGATGCTCTGCGCCAAGCGATTGAGACGCAACGCCCGCGCGCCCTTTATACGTGTCCAACAATCCAGAACCCGACGACAGCGATCATGTCGCATCAACGTCGTACGGATATCGCGGAAATCTTGCAGTCCACAGGCTTGTTGACGATCGAAGATGACGTTTGGGGATTTTTGCCCGCAGAACGCCTCCCTGCCCTAGCGACCTATGCACCGGAACAAGTGATCCATGTGACGGGTTTATCAAAGGCGATGGCACCTGGTCTACGTGTTGGATATATCGCATCGCCGTCAGGCGCCACTGATGCGATCAGAACCGTCGCCCGTATGTCGAGTTGGATGACCCCACCATTGATGGCAGAAGTCGCGGCACGATGGTTAGAAAATGGTTTGGGCGATAAAATGATCGACTGGCAACGCAAAGAAGCCGAAGCCCGCATGAGAATCGCCGTCGATGCACTGGGCGATCACAAGATACGTGGCCATCATCATAGCTATCAGATTTGGATGGAACTGCCCGAACCCTGGCGCGGCGATGCGTTCCGCCGTGAAGGCGAAGCACGGGGTGTCTATTTCTTATCCGGTGACTCGTTCGTCGTCGGTCGCCAACAGGCCCCCCATGCCGCACGCATGTGTGTCGGCAGTTGCCGCACCCGTGAAGAGGTCAAAGAAGGGTTCGAAATTCTGGCGGATATTTTGGAACGTTCACCACCCGCTGCACAGGTTATGGCTTAGGAACGGAATAGTTATACCAATGCCTACGAGAGTCGAAGCTGGTAAACGAAACTGATTTCGTCGCCCCAAATTTACTTTGGGGCCCATTTATGGTCTAGCAATGGCTGGATACAGGTCGCACCAATGGGGATTTTCGGCCTCAATCAATTCGATCTTCCAGTCACGACGCCAAGGCTTTAACTGTTTCTCTCGCAATATGGCATCAGAGATCGATGTATATTCCTCAAACCAAACCAGCTGAGCCACCCCATATTTCGAAGTGAATCTCGATCCTGCTCCTGTTCGATGCTGATACACGCGTCGGACTATGTCCGAGGTCACGCCCACATAAAGTGTTCCATAGGGTTTGTTCGCGACGATATAAGTGTAGCCAACCATATCCCTTTAAATGGAAGCTTCAGAGACACTATTTCCATGGACCCCAAAGTAAATTTGGGGCGACGTACCTTAATATCAGAAGAGAAAACTATTCAGTTAAAATCGCGAACCGTCACCGCGTGATTGAGCGGACCGTGACCGGAACCATATCCCGGATTCGATAGTATGGCGTCACGAACATATTCCCGTGCCCGTGCAACCGCATCCACCATCGGCAACCCTTGGGCGATGCCACACGCGGTGGCTGATGCCAGGGTACATCCTGTGCCGTGGGTGTTTGCCGTATCAATACGCGTATCTTCAAAGCGATGCATTTCACCTGCATCGTCCAATAATACATCCACCAACGGGCCATCACCGGGCAAATGCCCGCCCTTTAAAAGCACAGCTTTGGGGCCCAACGCTGCAAGTGACATCGCTGCAGCTGGCATATCATCAGCATTATTGATGGTGCTGTCGATTAGGACTTCTGCTTCTGGTAAGTTCGGTGTTATCAACGTCGCCATCGGTAACAGTTGATGTCGAAGGGCATCCTGCGCTGCATCCTCAAGCAACGAATGACCGCCCTTAGCGATCATCACTGGATCAGCAACAATGGGCACACCCGGCGCATGTGATTTCAAAATGCTAATGACTGTTTCGATAATCTCGGGACGATGAAGCATACCAATTTTGATGCAGTCAGCGCCCAGATCATCCAGTACGACCTTCATCTGTTGCGCAACAAAACCAGCTGGTACTTCGTGAATGCCGTGAACACCCTGTGTGTTCTGTGCCGTTAATGCGGTAATCGCCGTCATCGCGAAACCGCCCAACGCGGTCACCGATTTGATATCCGCCTGAATACCAGCACCGCCTCCGCTGTCAGATCCAGCGATAATAAGCACGCGGCCATGCATTTGTGTCATGTTGGATTAAACCTCTGCTGAAATGGCGTCGCAGATGTCATCGACCACTTGGGTCACAAGGCCCAGGTCTTCGCCTTCTGCCATCACGCGGATCAGCGGCTCGGTCCCAGATTTTCTGATCAATACACGCCCTGTGCCGTTCAGGCGTTGTTCGCCACTGGTAATGGCGGACTTCACCGATGTGGCCTCTAAGGGCGTGCCCGTGGCATAGCGGACATTTTTCAATAATTGCGGCAAAGGCTTGAACATATCACAGACAACGCTGGCGGGGTCTTTGGTTCGAACCAACACTGCCAAGACCTGCAACGCGGCGATCAGGCCATCCCCTGTCGTCGCATAATCCCTAAACACCAAATGGCCAGATTGCTCGCCACCGAGATTAAACTTATTGGCGCGCATAGATTCGACAACGTATCTGTCGCCGACCGCAGTCCGCACTAAATCGACGCCTTGGTCTTTTAAAAATCTCTCAAGCCCCAAATTAGACATGACGGTTGCGACGACGCTACCACCTGCCAGTTTCCCAGCACCGTGCCAATCGCTCGCGATCAAGGCCATGATTTGATCGCCATCAATCACCTGTCCGTTTTCATCACAAACAATCAACCGATCCGCATCACCATCCAACGCGAGGCCGATATGAGCACCCGCAACGACGGTGGTTTCACAGACCGTATCAAGGCTGGTTGATCCGCAATCCTTATTTATGTTCTTACCATCTGGCGACACGCCGATAGGAACGATCTCGGCACCCAGTTCCCACAAAACCTGCGGGGCGACTTTATAAGCCGCACCATTCGCGCAATCGATGGCG
>DGNZ01000146.1:12490-20822 GCA_002389175.1 Rhodospirillaceae bacterium UBA4479
GGGCGACCTTTAGGCCATCAAGCCGAAGGCCTTTTGGGAATGTTTGTTTGACGTATTCTGTGTACCGACCGCCTGCGTCTTCAAGACGGCGGGCGCGGCCTAGCTTTTCCGCTGGCTCCAACTCGCCGTGTAAATCGCGATCCATCTTGGCTTCAATTTCGAGCTCAACCGCATCGGACAACTTATACCCATCGGGGCCAAATAACTTGATCCCATTATCTGCGAACGGGTTATGCGATGCCGAAATCATCACCCCAAGGTCGGCACGCAAAGAACGTGTCAGCATCGCAACGGCGGGTGTGGGCAATGGCCCTAACAAAACGACATCCATACCCATCGCAATGAAGCCCGCCGTCAGTGCAGGCTCAAGCATGTAACCGGATAATCGTGTATCCTTGCCGATGACGACGGTGTGACGATGATCGCCACGTCGAAACTGCAGAGCTGCCGCCATGCCCAATTTCAGCGCTATTTCCGCCGTCATTGGGTGGGTGTTCGCCCGACCTCTGATACCATCTGTGCCGAAATATTTACGCGTCATCGTCTCATCTTCTTAAAAAGCTGAATTAAACCATATCCGTTATACTGCACAAAACTGTCACACAAAGGGTTTCAGAACCCTTTACGCGCCTTCGATGGCCTGCCACACGGCCAATGCTTGTCGGGTTTCAGCGACATCGTGCACACGGAACAATCTTACACCACGGGTATATCCTGCGATGGCTGCGGCGATTGAGCCTGCAATACGTTCCTTGGGTGGAACGTCACGATCTATTTTTGTAATGAAGCTTTTGCGCGACACGCCCAGCAATACCGGAAGGCCTAAGCCATCGTAATCGCTTAATTTTGAAAGTACGCGAAGATTATGATCCAAGTTTTTGCCAAATCCGATACCAGGGTCCACGGCGATTTTGTGACGCGCGATGCCGGATTGTTCCATCACCCCAACACGACCTCGCAGGTACGCCATGATATCGGCGGATGCATCATGATAGGTTGGATTATTCTGCATCGTTTGCGGGTCGCCCTGCATATGCATGATGACAACATCGACACCCGCATTTGCGCAAACCTCAATACTGTCCGCATCGTTTGTTAGCGCGGTCACGTCGTTCACGATGCGGGCACCCGCCGCAATGGCTTGGCGCATAACTTCGGCGTGGCGTGTGTCGACCGATACCAACTTACCTTCGCTGGCCAGCCCCTTAATCACGGGAAGGACACGTGCGAGTTCTTCATCGATTGAAATGGGTGCCGACCCAGGGCGTGTTGATTCTCCGCCAACATCCAAAATATCAGCACCATCAGCTGACATTTGCAGGCCATGTTGGATTGCTTGTGCAGGGTCGAGAAAGTCACCCCCGTCTGAGAAACTATCAGGGGTTACATTGACCACCCCCATCAGCCGGGGTTGATCAAGGGTAAGACCTGCGAATGAGGGAACTGCCCCCATAGGACACCTAATACCTATCAATGATCGACGTGGCGCCGCACGGAGCGCGCGACGTTATTCGCCGGGCTGTGGCTCCGGATCGATACTGTCGGAACTATCCGGTCCTTTTTTAGGGCGGGTTTTACCACCGGTTGGGATCGATGTGCGGCGCGGCGCATCAGCACTTGGGCTATCATCATCATCTTTGGTGATGGTTTCCCCCCGAAGCAACGCAGCAACTTCAGCACCCGACAAGGTTTCGTATTCGAGCAACCCTTGGGCGATGATCTCCAAATCGTTGTTTTTCTCTTTAATGATTTCGCGTGCTTTTTGCTCGGCTTCTTCAACCAGGCGGCGCACTTCTTCATCGATCAGTGCGGCTGTTGCATCAGACATGTTCTTTTGACGCGCGACAGAATGACCCAAGAAGACTTCTTCTTCGTTATCCGCATAGCGTAAACGACCAAGCTTATCCGAGAAGCCATATTCAGTAACCATGCGGCGGGCCAGGTTCGTGGCCTGCTGAATGTCATTACCAGCACCGGTAGTGATATTTTCCTTACCGAATGTCTGCTCCTCGGCGATACGACCGCCGTACATCATCGCCAAGCGCGACAACAACTGCGTTTCAGACAAACTGAGCTGATCACGCTCTGGCAGGTTCATCGTCACACCCAACGCACGACCGCGTGGGATGATCGTCACCTTATGCAGCGGATCAGTTTTTGGCATGTTCAAGCCGACCAAGGCGTGGCCCGCTTCGTGATACGCCGTCAGTTCTTTTTCTTCCTCGGTCATAACCATGGACCGACGCTCGGCACCCATCATGACTTTGTCTTTTGCATCTTCAAATTCTTGCATCGTCACAACGCGTTTAGATTTCCGCGCGGCAAGCAATGCAGCTTCGTTGATCAAGTTCGCAAGGTCAGCACCAGAGAACCCAGGCGTGCCACGTGCAAGGACGCGTGCATCGACATCAGGTGCCAAAGGCACTTTGCGCATGTGAACTTTAAGGATTTTCTCGCGACCCAAAATATCGGGGTTCGGCACGACAATCTGACGGTCAAAACGACCAGGGCGCAGCAGTGCAGGATCAAGAACGTCAGGCCGGTTGGTGGCCGCGATCAAGATCACACCTTCGTTGGCTTCAAAGCCATCCATTTCGACCAGCAACTGATTCAATGTTTGCTCGCGCTCATCGTTACCGCCGCCAAGACCAGCACCACGATGACGACCGACGGCGTCGATCTCATCAATGAAGATAATGCACGGGGCGTTTTTCTTGCCCTGCTCAAACATGTCACGAACACGCGACGCACCGACACCGACGAACATTTCAACAAAGTCTGAACCGGAAATTGTGAAGAACGGTACGTTTGCTTCGCCAGCAACAGCACGTGCGGTCAGCGTTTTACCGGTACCAGGAGGGCCCACGAGCAAACACCCCTTGGGGATATGACCACCAAGGCGCTGGAATTTCTGTGGTTCTTTTAGGAATTCCACGATTTCCTCAAGCTCTTGCTTGGCTTCGTCGATACCCGCGACATCATCAAACGTCACCCGGCCTTGTTTCTCGGTCAGCAGCTTAGCCTTTGATTTACCAAAGCCCATGGCTTTGCCGCCACCGCCCTGCATTTGGCGCATGAAGAATATCCAAACACCGATCAGTAGCAGCATGGGGAACCAAGAGATCAGCACACCCCAAAGGGTCGGCGAACCTTCTTCGGATGGCTCAGCACGGATGGTGACGCCTTTTTGTGTCAGACGATCAACCAATTGCGGATCATTGGGCGCATAAGTCTGGAAATTACCGCCGCCTTGCAGGCTTCCAAAAATCTGATTGCCTTTGATTGTAACGCTACTGACATCGCCCGCATCGACGCGCGATACAAACTCAGAAAACGCGAGTTCATTAATACCGGTGCGCTGGGACGTGCCTTGGAACATATTGAACAATGCCAAGACCAGTAGTCCGATTATAATCCAAAGTGCGAGATTTTTGCTGAAATTCACGGTGTCTCTATCCTTCGAAGCCCTTAAAAACCGAAAACCATGACGGTTTTGGGCCGATTATTAATGTACCCACAAATGAATGCGCGGTGGTTCCCTCTACAAATAGTCCTTTTCGGCGCTCACGCAATGGAAAAACCCATTCCAGCCAGCGGTATTTTTGGCGCAAACTGTAGGGAAACAGTCGCTTTTTTAGGCTCATTCGGGGTCGGCATCAAAATCTCGTTATGTAACCGAATGACAGGTATTGTACGACGTGCACGCCAAGGCAGATCAGAAACCCAATCCGGCACCACATAATCGTCATCTTTTGTTCGCTCAAAATCATTGAATGCCATAATTTCGGGACACTTTTCAGTGCTATCCACACTGACTTTGAACCGGCCATCCCAGAGCATTGACCGGGTCTTGATGGTCTGTGGTTTGGGCAGATTTCGAACTTCTCGATAGGCGAAAAGACAGCCGTCCTCGGGCTGGAACAAAGCACCAGAGACTGTTGCAGGGCTATCGCTGTGCAGTTTTTCTTGAAGACGTTCCACAGACGTGATTGACGGTGGATAAACCTTACCACCAATAACAGTTGCCACCCGGGATAAAATGCGCAGTTGGATATCCTCTGGGGCAGCAAATAACGCATCACAGTTCAAGCTGATGTATCCGCTTGTCCGCAAGTCAGCATGTCGCGCTAGCCATGCCGCAGCGGTCATTTCGGCCGCCTCGCGCACCGGTGCATATCGCGATGCTGATTGCACAATGCCATCGACATCAAGACCATCCAATTTGATGCCTTCGCGGATAGTCGTTCGCGCATATTTCGGATCAGTATTGGACGGGTCTTCAATCCATGGAATGCCACGTGTCTCTAGGAATGAAACCAAGGTCTTCTTTCGCACATCCAAGAGTGGGCGAATAATCCGGCAATGCATCAGTTCTCGGGCATGCGGCATACCTGCCAAACCATCGGCACCACTGCCCTTTTGCAATCTCATCAGAACGGTTTCGGCCTGATCGTCTGCATGGTGCGCAATGGCTAAATGCAGGACATTCGCATTTCGGCACCAATTCTCCATCAACTGATAACGTGCCGTGCGCGCTTTTGCTTGGATGCCCGATGACACACCATCAGGGGCCCATGGCAAAATGACGGCTTCGATCCTCAGCTTTTTCAAAGTATCAAATACCGAGGCTGCCTCTGTCCCAGAATTGGATCGCAAGCCATGGTCGACGATCAAAGCTGTCACCCATCCACCTTGGGACGCGGCCCATTCAGACAGCAACACGGCCAGCGCCATACTATCGGCACCGCCTGAAACACCCACCGCGATATGAGGCGCGTTTTCAAACAGCGAAAAGCGCGCCATCAATGGCCTGAAGCGCCCTTGATCAATTTGATCGTTTAGATTTTGAACCACCGCGTCCTCGCGATCACGACATGCGAATGACGATTAAACGCAGCCGTTCTTTTGCCACTCGCGCTGCATTGTATTTTTCAGGCCTGCAGGCGCATTGGGATAGTCCTCGCGGAGCTTTTGAAACGCTGCACACGCTTCTTGTTTCTTTTCCAAGCTCGCCAACGACATGCCAAGTTTCAAAAGTGCATCAGCGGCCTTGGGGCCCTGTGTGTTGGCTTGATAACCTTCCAAGAACGTCTCGGCAGCTTCAACGAATGCACCACGAACATAATAGGTTTCACCCAACCAGTACTGTGCGTTCGATGCCAGCGGGTCGTCGCCGTGTTCTTCAATAAAGGTGCTCAACGCGGATGCCGCCAGATCGTATTGACCTTGGCGCAGCAGCCCAAAGGCGTGGTTATATTTCTCGCGCGGTGTTCCTGCAGGCAACGCGGCTGTCTGCGTGGGGGCCGCCAAGGACGTGCCACTGTCGCTTGCCACATTCACCCCCGTAGGTGCAGGTGCTGCTGTGGGCGCAGGTGCCGCTGCAGTATCGCCCGTGATTTGTGCCAACAGGCGATCCGCCTCGGTAAGTGTTTGTGCCGTTGGTTGAGGAGCCGTAGCGGCCTCAGCTTCGGTGAGTGTTCCCAATACCTGAGACCCATCCGGTAGCGCAGGTTGTCCCGTCGAAACTGGTGGTGGTGATAATTGCTGTGCCTGATCGCCTGCCAACGAAGAACTGCCCGATTGCTGGAAACCGCTGTTAGGTGCAACACCGCCACGTTCAACCTGGCTTAAACGGAAGTTCACATCGGTCGAAAGTTTTTCTAGCTGCTGTGCGACTTGGTTCAATTGAAATGAAATTTCTTCAACACGACCTGTCGCCCGACGCACATCTGCTTCAATCTGCGACACACGGACATTCAATCGCGCATAAGACGGATCATTTGCATCCACAGGCACAGCGCCGCCGCTGCTCGCCGTTGCAGGGGCGCCACCGCCTCTGGCGATCTGCACATTGAGGGTCCGGATATCACGTTCCAAACGCTCAATACGATCCATCATTGCGCGGGCATCAGCGGACTGCGCCCAACTCGTCGATCCCGACATCGCACCAATAGCAATGATCACGCAGGCAATCGAAAGGTTGCGAACAAACATCTACTCTCTCCGGTCAATAAACATAAGGCACCAAGAACCATGAGCCCTAGTGATAATCAATGTGCAAACACAGTGTACAAACTGGTGGAGATATTAGGCAAAATTAAGGCGCTTGCCCATCCGGTCGAAACCATTGGGCAAACGCCTTAAAAACTCAACTTCGCAGGAACGATTAGCTGCCGGTGTTATCGACAACCATCACACCGCGGCGATTTTGCGCCCAAGCGGTTTCGTTAGACCCGATAGCGGCCGGGCGTTCCTTGCCGTAAGAAATAGTTTTGATGCGCGATGGGTTGATACCCAGCGCAACCAAGTAATCCTTAGTAGCGTTGGCACGACGATCACCAAGCGCCAAGTTGTACTCGCGTGTGCCGCGCTCATCGGCGTGGCCTTCGATCACAACCCGGACGTTGCCGAATTTGCTCAGCCATGCAGCTTGCTTTTCAAGGGTGCCACGTGCTTCGGAAGAAAGCTCGGAACTGTCATAACCGTAAAATACACGGTCACCGACGTTAACAACCAAGTCCTCTTGGCTGCCCATCATAATTTCTACACGAGTCGCTGGCGCAGGCGCTGCACTGCTCGTCGTATTGCTAGCACCGCTCGACTGGGAAGCACCCGTCGATTCTGGAGCTGTTTCACATGCCGCAACCAAGGCTACAGCGGCAAGCACACTTAGAATTTTAAAACGCATTTAGAATACTCCTCATCGGGCTTTTCATTCACCCCTATGTCGCCGATTTCTCGGCACGTACCTCCGCCGACCTCCATCACGGATGTCGCTGGTTGTATCTTTAAAGAGTGACGCACTTGATTCCAAGTTCTTTTTTGGCATCCACGCGCTCTCAAGTGACTCTATACAAACATATTTTTGCACCGCAACAAAGGCCTTATGGGATCAACGGTGACCAAGCAGGGTCAGACGCCCCCACAGGGGTCAAAATCTCTCGTTCATTAAACCCGGTCAAATCGACCGAATACAGCCGTGGCTCTGAGACATTCTCGCCGCTTTTGGATTGGCGGAAGAAAATCAAAACCCGGCCATTGGGCGACCACGTCGGCCCCTCAACCAAATAATCTTCAGCCAGCAACCGCTCGCCCGAACCATCGGGGCGCATGACCCCAATAAAGAACCGACCGCCCGTAAACTTGGTGAAGGCAATCAGATCGCCACGTGGCGACCACACGGGCGTTGCGTAGCGACCCTTTCCAAAGCTGATCCGCTTCACACTACTGCCGTCCGCATTCATCACGTACAACTGCTGCGCCCCACTCCGATCCGAGTTAAAGACAATTTGTTGTCCATCAGGTGCATAACTTGGCGAGGTATCGATCGCAGCAGAGCGCGTAAGTTGTGAGGCCCGCCGGGTTCGGAGATCCATCACATGTATATTGGTGTTGCCGTTCTCTGACATACTCATGATGATTTTTTGGCCATCCGGCGAGAACCGCGGCGCAAACGTCATGCCTGGGAAGTTGCCCAACAATTCCTGGCGGCCCGTATCGATATTAAAGATATACACGCGCGGCGTATTGCCGTGATAACTCAAATACGTGATTTCCTGGAGTGTCGGCGAGAACCGTGGTGTAAGCACAAGGTCTGAGCCATCCGTTAAGAACCGGTGATTGGCCCCATCCTGATCCATGATCGCCAAACGTTTGATGCGCCGTTTCTTAGGGCCGCTCTCGGCGATATAAACAATCCGCGTATCGAAATACCCGTCTTCACCGGTGATCCGTTTGTAGATCGCATCGGCGATAATGTGGGCCACCCGACGCCAATTATCAGGAACCGTAAAGTACGCCAGGCCGACCATTTGCTGTTCGGCGAACACATCCCACAATCTGAATTCAACGCGAAGTCGTCCATCAGACACCAGCTGGGTGCGCCCCTGGACCAGCGCCTGCGTATTAATCAAACGCCAATCCCCAAACCGTGGCAGCGTGTTCAACGCGCCATCAGATTGGATGAACGCGCGCTTATCGATTGGCTTGAACAATCCTGATCTTTGTAAGTCGGCAGCAATGACTTGCGAGATGTCAGCACCGAATTGTGCTTCTTCAGCAGATGATCCAAAGAAATCCGTGACGGCAATCGGCAGAGGTTCAGCCTTACCCTTTGTGATGTCGACCTTGAGCTCTGCCCGAAGGCCAGTGGACGCAAGCACGATCACGAGTAACAATGGCAAAGCGCGGGTCAGCGTCTTGAGTAAAAACATGAATATTCCCTACAGGAGCTCTCTGGGATCAAAGTTGATCGTTATGTTGCGCCACACTTGAAACTTGTCAGCGGGCAGTTTGATGTGTCTGCACTTTGGATTCAACACCGCTCGTCGAG
>DGNZ01000368.1 GCA_002389175.1 Rhodospirillaceae bacterium UBA4479
CGGCTTGAGTAGGGGTAAGGTGGGTTCACGATAATCATGTGTGCCCGCACAAAGATGGACGCGCTGTGAAATGGTCGTACGTTTTCCGATCGTCACTGTTCCGAGATTATAAATCAGCGCCCATTCACCAATAGAGGAGTCGTCACCGATCTCAAGATTCCATGGATAATAAATCAGTGCCGATGGGTATATATTAACATTTCGGCCCACTTGTGCACCAAACATTCTCAGAATCAATCGCCGCAAGCCAAAACAAGGCCGCGGCGTCAGCTTAAAGGCCAATCGACCAAAACCCCAGAGGACGCGAAGTAACAGTTCGATTCGAGAATACTTTTGGACTTCGCGGTTTGAATTGATGTCTAGCTGGCTCATGTTTGTTAGTAATTAATCGATACGCGGATATTGCGTACGGGGATCTAGCCTACGAGCGGCTTAGCCATGCCCCGTTTTAATCACACAGCGGTCTCCTAAAAGAATGGCACCAGCCACAATCAACCACATAAAGCCGCCTTGCCCGCCGAAGGAGAAGAACATCATTTCGCCCATATTAGCGCCAAGAAAAGCGGCAAACACACCCAATGCGGGCAGGCTCCGCTCAACAATGAAATAGCGCACCATACAAAAAAGAAAGATCACAAAGAAAAACGCCCCGATAATACCGGTTTCTTCTAACACCGCCAAAGGTAAAAAGCCTTTTTCGGTCGGAGCCGTTAAATAAGTAGCATTTGCGGCGAATATCGGGTCTAGGGACGTGCCAAAGCTAATCCCAGTTATCGGGGTCTGCTTAAATGTGTGGATCATCGAATCGATCTGCGCTTGGCGCGTAGACATCAGCTCCTCCGAAGAGAGGCCACTCTCACCGTAGGCGGTGCTTCGGTCGTATTTGATAGCAAAGCTAAGAGCCTTGGACGACAGTGAGCCGCCAGTGAAAACGTCCGCAAAGACAGCAAGCACTATACTCCCAACCATCAATCCCACCAGGCTCGACCTGGAAAGATTCATTCTAAGTTTTTGCCCTCGGCGTGAGTGCATTAGAAACCCTGCCACCAGCAGCACCCCAGCCCCCGGCAGCATCGCAACCAAGGCGGTTCGTGAACCAGTCCGATAGAGGAAAAAGAGGAGCACCACTGTCAGGGGCAGGCTCAGCCAACGCGAGCGGTAGGGCGTAAAGAGATACACACAGGCCAGGTAGATAAGCATCATCGCAGACACCGGCCCGAGCGTTTGCGAGTGCCAGAAGGGCCCATTGAACAAACTCCCTTGATATTGATTTAAGGCAGTCATGTTCTCGCTGATTCCCAGCGGTATTGTCGCTAGGCCGAGGCAGGCGGTGAGCACAATAATCGAATAGAACCAACAGGTTAGATCCGAAGCACTGCGCCGCAACATGTCCGCCGCGATCAAGCAACTGGCAGCCCCGAGCGTGAAAGACACCACTTTTAAGGTGGAAATGACGAAGAAATACTGATTGATGGCGGCTAGGCCGATGCAGACCGCGCTAAAGACGAACAGCGCGGTGGTGTGCGCTCGGCGCAGCAACGGGTAACCCGTAAGCTGCGCATCGTATAGCACTCGGCCAAACATAATGAACAGCAAAATCAGGCGGCCCGGGCCAAAGGCGAAATTCTTCGGCACGATGGCGTGGTTTGCAATCAATGCGAAATAGCTGACACACAGGGCCTTCAAGGCACCTTCAGTGCTGGTGCAGGCCCAAACGAAGAGGATGAAGTAGAAAAAGATTCCGCCCGGAGTGCCTGCTTGGTTGAGCGCCATCAGGCCCAAGACCAGCGCGCAATTCTTGGCAATGTTGGTATAGGTAAAGTGGCTGCGAGCTTGCTTTTTCGAGCCTATTGCCCCGCCTCTCATCGGGGCACGCATCTGGTTTGACCGATTCAAAATAACAACACAGACCGCGACAGCTCACGGCAGGATTGAAGGTGGAGCTTAGCCATGCAAATACATGCGCTTAAAAATCGAGACATAATTGAAATAAATAAAAGGATTAAAGATCAACAGCGCAAACAATCAGCCAACTGAGCGCTGACATAGCTCCGCATACAATGCGTTAAACTGAGCCGCCACCGCTGGCCATGCAAAAGTTTTTTGCACATAATCGCGCCCCAAGCTGCCCATGTCCCCAAGGGTCGCTGCGGGCAAAGCCATCGCTGCTGCCAGTTGCTGCACCAGCGGACCGACCCCCACCTCAATTGACCAGCCGCAACCTTGCTGCGATAGCGCACTCCATGGAGTGGCGGTGGTGGTGAGTACTGGGCAGCCATAAGACAGCGCTTCGGGAACAACCACGCCAAAATTCTCCGTAAAACTGGGCAAGACAAACAGCGAGGCCTGACGAAACAAATCTTCTTTCGCAGTGCCCGACACCGCACCTGTAAAAATAAACCAATCGGTCAGCCCCAAGGAATCGATCTCTGCCTCGAGTTCGGCACGAAAACCACCCTCGTCTGGGCCAGCTAGCACACAGCACCAGTCCTTCGGGCGAAGTCGGTCAATCGCTCTCACCAAATTCATCAGACCTTTGACCGGATGTAAGCGCCCCATAAACAGCATCACTCGCTTCCCTGAAGGGTGCGTCAAAGGCTCGATCTGTTGCGGCACATCCACCCCAATGGGCACAATCGCTATTTTTGAATTCGGTAAAATCGCCTGCAGTTCCACGCGCTCTTCGACACAAGTAGCGTGCAGCAAGTTGGCTGCCAACAGTTGCGGTCGTTGATAAAGCCACCAAGCGAGTTTCTTCTTCCACTTTTTATGATTGAGCGCCCATGGCCGCAACATGCCATGGGTCGTCCAGACCAAGGGGATGTTTAATTTTGCTGCGACCGCGGACGAGGCCCGATTAATTGGTAACCAGAGTCCATGCGTATGGATCACATCGGGCTGTATTTCCCGCACAATAGCTTCAAGCTTTGCAGATAAATCTGCCGTAGGCACATTATGGACTGTGATCCTCTGGTTGTGCAATTTAACATCCTCCGATGTTCGTACCTTAAGCGATTGAACCACTTGGACTGATGCCCCCTGCTCGTCGAGACAATCGCAGAGCCGCGCCAGCATATAAGATGGGCCACCCGAGGATTTCTGCATTGAAGCAATTGTATGTAAGATACGCATTAGCGCTTAGAAAGTAAATCGATTAGCTTGAGTGACAGTCTGCCACGTCGAGAGGCGAGACGATAGTTTGCACTAGCAAAGCGTACCGCTTGCCAGAAACTTCGAGCAAACAACGCGGGACTCCAACACTGAATGATTCGACTGCTAGCTCGCCCCATTGCCTCCAAATCATAGTCATTCCGCCCGATCGCATCAAAATGCTTCATCATCTCTGCGGGCTGATGGCCATCGAACACATAGCCATTCACACCAAATTCTACCAAATCTTCACTACACCCACAGCAAGACGAAATGAAGACAGGCCGAGCTGCGGCCATCGCCTCATTCACAGTCAGCCCCCAAGTCTCGGAAATTGAAGCGAGGACAAAGGCTTCAGACATCGAGTAAAGAAGCGGCAAGTCAGAGTAATCCACGCGCCCTATTAGTCGCACGGAGTCCTCCAACCCCAAGTCGCAGACTAAACACTCAAGCTCATCTCGGAGCGGGCCATCCCCTGCGAGGACCAAACTTAGATCGCCCGCTCGCCCCTCCTTAACATACTCCGCAAAGGCTCTGATTAACCCTGGAAGATTCTTCTCCCAAATCAGACGGCCAACCGACAGCACGTAGCGTGGAGGCAAGGCATATCGCTGGTGTAATCTATCCTGTTCTGCTGATGAACAGCCCGCAATTGACGATACGAAATAATTATTATCCACCACATCCATCCCCTCAAACAGACATTCTGGCGACTTTCCGAAATACTCAATGTAGCGTCGGGCACGCGTACCCGCACAAAGGACCGCCCCATAACAAGTCAGCATCTGTCTCTTGATAAAATCTTTGATCGCGGAGCGCTTGTGTCCTTCAAGCTGACTATCCGAGAGGGTGGCTAATGGGACATTATTACGCAGCGCCCACAAGGCTGCCCTACGGACTGACCAGTAGCCCCAGCCCATCACCACCAGGACATCAGGAGCGATCATGTCCAGCATCGCATCCAGACTCGCGAGATCGGCCTCCATCACAGGGAACTCATAGTTACAGCTCGAACCATAAGCCGTATCGATATTCTTGCCCGTATCGAGAACGACAAGATCGCCCAAACCTGCGGTCGCTTTAAATCGAGCCGCATGATAAGGTCCGAGGTCTGCCAACACGCAACAGGCTTTTAGATTATTCTCGGGTTTGGTCATAATAAAGCTCCGTCGACTAGCGGAGTAATTCAAGCATCTTGGCAGCATTTACATGCCATGTAAATTGCTCAGCAGTTTGTCGACCAGCGGTTCCCATCGTACGACATTGCTCGGGATCAGATAATAAGCACCCCAATGCCTGAGCCAGCGCAACTTCATCGTGCGGTGGAATCAATCGCCCATCCACCCCATCGCTAATAATATCTGCGGCGCCATTCTCCAGGCAACCGATGACAGGGCGCATCCGCGCCATCGCTTCCAAATAAACGATGCCAAATGCTTCTCCCCAACTGGGCAACGAAAAGATATCTGCGGCGGCGATTGCCTGCATCGTGCCCGCATACGAAATACGCCCGAGGAAACGCACGCGCTCGGTCAAGCCCAGTTCCGCGCTGAGAGTCTCCAACTCATACCGCAACGGTCCCTCACCAACGATCACATACTCCCACTTAAGTTGCGGATGCGTCGCCGAAATACGAGCTAACGCCCGCAGGTTCAAATCAATCCCTTTGAGAGCCACTAGGTTGGAGACACTGACAATCCGACGAGCGATATCCAGCGCCCGCTGCCCTTCAGACACTTCGGTACGATCTGGCAAGTCCGTACCATTCGGAATTACTGCGAGGCACTCTTGCGACAAGCCAAGTGAATGTACATGCGTCCGTAAAGGCTGACCCACGAGCACCAGTTTTTCGCACTGCCCCACCATCTTCTGCAGTAAGGGGAACGAGCGCTTGATGTTGCCCGGTTGCTCCAAAAATGGATCCACCCCATGACACACCGCCAGCACTTTGCCGCGGACTAAATGTCGCCATGCAGGCAGCGCAAATCCTGCATAACGGAGCGCATGGATGATCGCTGCATCAAACGGACCGTGCGATTCGGCGAGCTTACGGATCACTCGCCGCAGCGCAATGCCCGCCGCGGCGGAGTTCAGTGCAATGCCGCCCGGCCACCCGGAGAGCTTTTCCGGCAGGCGTATTAGCGGATACGTGAACATGGCGACCCGGTCTTCTGGTAAGCCCAGTTCCAATGGCAACAAGCGCGGCGAAGCGGGGCGGCCCAAGGTGTTGCCACTAAGCAGGGTGATCCGACAGCCAGCACGGACCAAAGCAGCCACCTGCTGCACGACGAAAATACCACTGATCGGATTTGCTTGTGTCGGCCAATAGCCAGAAACAATTAAGAGATTCATGATACGGACTGAGCGCTTGATGGAAGTTCGCGGATCACTTTACAAGGCACGCCACCTGCCAACACCCCCGCGGGGACGTCTTTGGTGACGACCGCTCCAGCGGCAATTACAGAACCTTCGCCTATTCGTACACCCGGCAACACAGTCACGCCTGCTCCAAGCCAGACTTCATCCTCAAGAACGATTCCTTTGGTAATTGTGCCACGCCCAATGCCTAATTCCCAGACCAGCCCATGGTTCACGGTTTCCAAACGGCAAGCGGGCCCAAGCGCGCAGCGTTGGCCAACACGAATTTTCTCATTTGCATTGGGGCAGCCAAAATGGCTGCCTAAGTTCAGGAAAGTCCCTGCACCGATTATCAGATTTTCGGTGTGCTCGGCCGCGATCAGGATCGGCCCATTGACGAAGATACGCTTCGCCATGTCGATTCCCGCCAAACGATAGAAACGGTAACGATGCCTAGAAAAGACATTTGCCAACGGCAGACTATTGCCAATTGAGATTAGGATAGCTCGAAGAATTGTTTTCATAAGTTACTATCGCCCGATCACACGAGGCCACTCGTCGCTGGCGAGATGGCGCAATCTAGCATTGCGACGGATAAAATACATATTATGCGCCAGGGGCCACCCTGCCACAATCTGGTCTCGACGTAAGAGCAATTGATCTTTTGCCACGGGACGCGCACAAGTATGGCAACCCCGCTCCGCCGAAGCACAGGACTCAAAGCCTGCCTCGAAAACCTCCGCCATTGCCTCTTTAATAAAATGAAAAAAACGCCCGTAAGGATACGCAAAATGACGTGCAGCCCCACAGCGGGACAATAGCACTTCACGTGAACGCTCCAAATCCTCGCGGAATTCTCGTATGGGGGTCTCTGCCACATTGATATGCCCCATCGTATGGGCTCCTATTTCGTGGCCGCGAGCTTGCAAGCCCTCTGCATCGTTCCAATCCAGAAATTCAGCGGGGGGAAACTCCAAACGAGTTCTGCAAAACGATTCCACCTGCTCATACTTGCTCAACCCGATTGAATTCGGATTAATATAGAAGCAAGCGGTTGCGCCATAGCGCTCCAGTATTTCAGCCGCATGGAGATTATTTTTTAACCCATCATCCGAACTGAAGCTGATACAGGGCTCCGCGTTCTCGCCTACGAGAATCCGCCGAACCGCCTCGGAATGCGAAACGAAGACGTGCGTTTGCGCGAGTTCACGCAGAAGACGATCAAAAGGCTCCATCTCATCCTCAAAAATATGATGCAAGAAGAGCAACTGCACTCGTGGCACACGCAAGGTTGCATTGCTCCCGCGGAGCAGGCGCTCTTTCAAGTGCAATGCTGACAGTGCGGCGCTACGGAGCGAACTGCGCAAACTTTTCGGCTGGAGTGCCGAAAACTCACTATATTGTTTGGTATACTGCATTTTTTATTCTAGAGCTTCCCGGTCCCCGATTGAGATTACCCATCCTCGTAAGCGAATAAATCAAAATCTGTTTGATAGACTTGAGCGACAATCGCACGGGTCTCGGCCGTATAGGGGCTCTCAAGCGCCTGGGGGCGGTCCGTGACATTGATCTTGGGGAGAGGGGCCACTGGCAAACTCAACCTATCCTGCACGATCGCCACGTCCGAATCCATTTGCTCAAAGCGACCGACAAAATCGACTTTCACATTGAACGACGCATCACAAACCCACCAATGTTGGGGCTTAAAATGGACCCAAGACCAGATATTCTCCGGGGTCACCCAACCATGGACGAAGCTTTCAAAATCAGGAAATGAAGTCAGGTTTTGCTCAGCCCAACAACGGTCCAACTCATTCAAACCACCCTTTTTCAGGAAGGTATAGGCTGAGAACAGTCGATCATAGGGATTCCGGACAAACGTGAACTTGAAATACTGCTGAAATTTGCGCGGATTGGTACGCTGATATTCAGTGTAGTGCAGATGTCGCGACGGGCTATC
>DGNZ01000025.1 GCA_002389175.1 Rhodospirillaceae bacterium UBA4479
TTCTTTCCGCGCTGGTATTTCGAAGACCAAGATGAGGTCGATTCATATTTCGAAGCTGCCATGCCAAGCAATGAAACTCAGCCACTATTCGAGACTGCAAAACGCATGGGCATGGGTTTCCACCTGGGGTATGCAGAAAAGATCGAAGAAGACGGAGAGATGCATCACTACAATACAGCGATCTTAGTTGATAAAAGCGGAGACATCGTTGGCAAGTATAGAAAAATCCATCTGCCCGGCCATGGGGAATTCGACCCAGAGCGATCATTCCAACATTTAGAAAAACGTTATTTCGAAATCGGCAATCTCGGTTTCCCTGTATGGCGTACAATGGGCGGCATAATGGGCATGTGTATTTGCAACGACCGACGCTGGCCCGAGACGTTCCGTTGCATGGGTTTGCAAGGCGTCGAGATGGTGGTGCTTGGGTACAACACACCCATAACAAATTCTCAATCAGACGAGTCGACCCATCTCCGCTATTTTCACAATACTCTCTCGTTACAGGCTGCCGCGTATCAAAATAGTACGTGGGTGATTGGGGTTGCTAAGGCCGGTGACGAGGATGGTCACCCGCTCATGGGGGGCAGCACAATCATCGCACCTACTGGAGAGATTGTGGCTCAATGCCACACCACCGATGATGAATTAATTGTCGCCGACTGTGATCTCGACGATAGCATTTTCGGAAAAGAGACCGTATTTGACTTCAAACGTCACCGTCGGCCAGAACATTACGACCGCATTACGTCACAAACCGGTGTCAAATTGCCGGAATAACGGGAGAAACACATTGTCAGATTTCGACATAATTATCCGAGGCGGCACTGTCGTCACTTCAGCCGATAGCGCCCAATGCGATGTCGGAATCAAAGATGGAAAAATCGCAGCGTTGGCAACCAATCTGGGCAGTGCAGATAGAGTTATTGACGCTGAAGGACGACTTGTTTTACCGGGCGGGGTCGAGGGGCACTGCCATATCGAACAGCGCTCTGCCGTTGGTGGGGTTATGAATGCCGACGATTTTTACACAGGTACGCGATCAGCCGTATTCGGCGGAACCACCACAGTGATCCCCTTCGCTGCCCAACGCAAAGGTGCAACGCTCAGGCAAGCTGTCGAGGAATACCATGAATGTGCAGGACCAAAGGCTGTCATCGATTATGGGTTCCATCTCATTGTCACTGATCCGAACGAACATGTGCTGAATGAGGAACTGCCTGCATTGATTGAAGAGGGATACACGTCTTTCAAAGTTTATATGACATATGACGCGCTCCGCCTTGATGATCGGCAAGTACTCGATGTGCTGGCCTGCGCACGTATAAATGGCGGCTTCGTGATGGTTCATGCTGAAAATCATGAAATGATCAAATGGTTGAGCGATAGACTCATCAATAAGGGATATAGCGAGCCCAAATATCACGCCGTTAGTCATGCACGCTTAGCCGAGAGCGAGGCAACCCACCGCGCCATTGCACTGTCAGAACTCGTCGATGTGCCGATGCTTATCGTGCATGTGTCGACCGAAGATGCGATGACCGAAATCCGAAATGCACAATCGGCGGGGCTAAAAGTCTATGGCGAGACCTGCCCGCAGTATTTGTTTTTGACCGCAGACGATCTGGACCGGGATGGTGCAGAGGGGGCAAAATTTTGTTGCAGCCCTCCGCCACGCGACGCTGCTTCGCAAGAGGCGATTTGGCGCGGCCTCGCCAATGGGACGTTTCAGGCTTTTACGTCAGATCACGCGCCTTACCGCTTCGATGATACCGGAAAGTTGAGAGCTGGCCCGAACCCATCATTCAAAGAGGTCGCAAATGGTGTTCCAGGCATTGAACTTCGGCTTCCGTTGCTGTTCTCCGAGGGCGTCAGGAAAGGTCGGATTGATATCCATCAATTCGTTGCCCTGACATCCGCCAACATCGCGAAGCTTTACGGGCTTCATCCGCAGAAGGGAACCATCGCAGTCGGCGCTGATGCTGATATTGCAATATGGGACCCAGACCTCGAGAAAACGATAAATTACGATCAGCATATTCACGATGACGTCGGCTACACCCCTTATGAGGGTCGTACTGTAACGGGCTGGCCGATCATGGTCCTAAGTCGTGGTCGCGTCGCCATCGAAGACGGTGAGTTGTGTGTTGAACGTGGATCGGGGGCATTTCTGCCACGTGAGAAATCTTCTGCAGCCAAGCCACTGGGCCGCCTGGTCCCGGAAATGGACCCTGCACGCAATTTTGGCGCTGATATCTTACCCACTGCCAACAAGTAACAGGTTGATTTCGAGGATATAGAATGACTCAAAAAAATAACGGCGCCGAAGGAAATAACGATAATGGGCGTATCCTCGTCATCAATCCGAATTCCACGCAAGCCGTAACCAATGGCATTGATGAGGCTCTCAACCCGTTTCGCTTTTCTAATGGTCCCAGCTTTGACTGTATTACCATTGAAACAGGCCCACCGGGAATTGCGACGCAAAGTCATGTCGATGACGCCGCAGCACAAGTTTGCGATTTGATCGAACGAGAAGACAACGCTGCAGATGCTTTTGTCATCGCCTGCTTTTCTGACCCGGGTTTTTACGCAGCCAAAGAAATTACAACAAAGCCCGTTTTTGGTATCGGTATGTCATCCTTCGCCCAAGCAACTCTGTTAGGCGAACGCTTTGGCATAATTGCGATCTTAGAAGGATCAACTGTCAGGCAACGTCGAGCCGTTCGCATCATGGGCTTGGATAGCCGATATGCTGGTAGTTTACCCATCGGTTTTGGCGCAGAGGAATTGGCGGGTGACCAAGTGCGAGATCGTATGATCGAAGTCGGTGGTACATTGATCGAAAACAACGGTGCAGACGTTTTAATTATGGGATGCGCTGGCATGGCCCACTTCCAATCCGACATCGAAACAGCACTCGGCGTACCCGTCATTGATCCATCACAAGCCGCAGCATCACAAGCCCTGGCTGCAACATGCCTGTCCCGGCAATAACCTTGGCGAATCACTCCACTCGCGCAAAAGACATCACCACCTTAAATTTAAAAATATTGATTTTATTTCAATAACTTAGATTCTTATCTCGTTGCTATTATTGGAATTCAGCAGGTGGGCGACGGCACTCATGTCCCTCGTATCCGTGAGTACTCCTAGGAGCATCTTCGCACTAGTTTTACAGAACACCTGCATCCACTTGCGGAAGACCCTTTCGCATTCGATACAAACCGAGTATGCCGTTGGCAACTTAGGCCCCATTGGAATTTTCTTTCAGCATGAGCAACCCGGAAGACATCCTGCATTCCGTATTTGGATTTGCACAATTTCGTGCAGGGCAGCAAGAAATCGTAGATCGCCTGCTTGCGCATAAAAATACATTAGCAGTCATGCCCACAGGTTCAGGTAAATCCTTGTGCTACCAAGTCCCAGCGCTCATTTTTCAAAAACTAACCGTGGTCGTCTCTCCGCTTGTCGCCCTGATGGACGATCAGGTCGCAGCGCTTCGGACATTGGGGGTCGATGCTGTATGCATTCATTCCGGGCGCGAACGCACCGCCAATGTTGAAGACTGGAAGCGTGTAAGTAGCGGTGCATGCAGATTGCTGTATCTGTCGCCTGAACGGTTGATGACGGAGCGAATGGTCCAGGCTTTGCAGCGACTCGATCCTGATATGTTTGTTGTTGATGAGGCTCATTGCATTTCGAAATGGGGGGCCAATTTCCGACCAGAATACGAAGCCCTGACCGGATTGAAATCCGCGTTCCCCAATGCTGTCTTTTCCGCCTTCACCGCCACCGCCGACGAGGCAACCAGACGCGATATCGCAACCAAACTCTTTGATGGTCAGGGCGATATCATCGTACACGGGTTCGACCGTCCAAACCTGCATCTTGCCGTCGAACCAAAAACCAATTGGCGTCAGCAGCTGCTTGAATTCATCAAAGATCACAACGGACAGTCCGGCATTGTGTATTGTTTGTCGCGACGCCTGACCGAAGAAATCAGCACTTTTCTGAACACCAACGGCCATCGCGCACTTCCCTATCATGCAGGACTGTCCGCTGAGGTGCGCCGCGACAACCAAGAAACCTTCATGTCTGAAGATGGTCTTGTTATGGTTGCCACCATCGCATTTGGCATGGGTATCGATAAGCCCGATATTCGCTATGTCTTTCATGCGAACCTGCCAGGCAGTATGGAGGCCTACTACCAAGAAATCGGTCGTGCTGGTCGCGATGGTGCGCCATCTGACGTGAAGCTGATTTACGGACTTGATGACATCCACATGCGCAGGCGGTTCATCGACCAAGAGGGCGGCTCAGCCGACCACCGCCGCCGGGAGCATAAACGCCTGGATGCGCTGATAGCCTATTGCGATGCCACGACCTGTCGACGCGTTACATTGCTAACGTATTTTGATGAGGTAACCACGGCCTGCGGCAATTGCGATATATGTCTTAATCCACCAACATTGATCGATGCAACACCCGAAGCACGTATGCTCTTCGCAACCGTTGAAAGCACCGGCCAAATTTTCGGTGGTACCCATATCATCGATGTGCTGAGAGGTGGTGCGACAAAGAAAATAAAACAACACAACCATGATCAACTTCCCGAGCACGGGATTGGATCTAAATACAGCGCCAAATATTGGCAAGGCTTCGTTCGCCAAGCCGTCGCTGGCGGTCACTTGATCACAGATATCGAAGGATATGGCGGTCTGAAATTAGGCCCGTTGGGTCAAGACGTTGCAAAGGGTAATGCCAGCTTTTCGATCCGAGAAATGGCCCGCACTTCACCAATTAGCGCCAAGTCACGCCAAACCAGCAGCACCGACCACGACTTGCCAGAAGACTTAGCAGATTTGCTGCGCACGCTGAAAGTGCTACGGCGCGATCTGGCAAAGGCACGCAACGTACCAGCCTATG
>DGNZ01000202.1 GCA_002389175.1 Rhodospirillaceae bacterium UBA4479
TTGCTCCTACAACGATTGTAGATAGTAACATCATTTTTCTGGTCGGTGTAAAGTACGTGATGATCGACCGAAAGATGTCGTTTATTCTTGGTGGAGATTGAAGATGAGTGGAGGTTGTTGCGGAAGTGATGCCAAGTTTGACGGCGTTTCAAACGAATTCAAACGTGCTCTGTGGGCAGTGATTGCCATCAATGGCGCAATGTTTTTTATCGAAATGGCCGCAGGTGCATTTGCCGGTTCCAAAGCGCTACAGGCGGATGCCTTGGATTTTCTGGGCGATACCGTCACCTATGCGCTGAGCCTTTGTGTCATCGGGATGTCCCTCCGGGTCCGAGCGACTGCAGCCCTGGTCAAAGGGTTGAGCCTTGCAGCCATGGGGATATGGGTCTTCGGTTCTACTGCCTATCAGGTCTTGGTCTTAGGCGTACCATCTGCTGAGATTATGGGTGGCATCGGTCTATTGGCGCTGGTAGCAAATCTGACAAGCATCTGGATATTGATGCGTTTCAAAGACGGAGATTCGAACGTCAGATCGGTTTGGCTTTGTAGCCGGAATGACGCCATCGGCAATGTCGCAGTCATTATCGCTGCCGTTGGGGTTTACCTTACCGAAACCGCTTGGCCCGACCTGATTGTCGCCACACTGATGGCTGTCCTGTTCTTGTGGTCAGCGGGTCAAATTATCCGACAAGCAAGGCAGGAACTCGTGGATGCGCGTGTTGTTCCTGCAGAGTAAAGAAACAGGAGAATTTGAATGAAATATCGCGTTCTTAAAGCCGTTTCTATTGTGATGATACTAACTGCAATGGCTGGATTTCTGTTCACACCTTCCAACTCTAGGGCGCAATCATCTCGTATGGAAAGACAGCACCATCAATCAGATATGTGGAATCCTAATTGGATGCAACGGGATATGTGGCGACGTGGTCAAATGGGTTCAGGCATGCAGCAAAGGATGGCGCGGCACTGGACTTTTATGCACGAGGGAATTCCGGCGGCTTATCAAGGTGCGCGAAACCCCTTTGCCTCAGACACCAAAATCATCAATGAGGGCCGCACGCTCTATCAGCAAAACTGCGCATCCTGCCATGGCACGACAGGTCTGGGAGACGGTGAACTGGCCAACTCTCTTAACCCATCTCCGGCACTGCTCGCATATATGATCCAAATGCCCATGTCGGTCGATCCTTATATGTTGTGGTCGATATCAGAGGGTGGCGAGGCTTTTGGAACCGCAATGCCGGCGTTCAAAGATGCGCTAACTCGGGATGAAATTTGGAAGATTATCACCTTCATGCGAAGCGGGTTTCCCGTTGAACAACAGAAATAATATGTGCAGCCAACACTCATTTGTGCCTTGGGTCTGGTGCAATTCTATACGGCAGGACTTATTTTGCTAAGGACGCGGCCAGTCTCGCCGAGCAGCCTGCCCATGTTCAAGGGCATTATTATAGCCCGTTTGTTTGGTTGGACTTCATTGTCTGTTCTCGCTGTTTTTCTGTTAAATAACTATCTAACCTACTGGCATGGGTGGCCGGGAGCATCTGTTGCGAATGCGGATGTTGCAAGTGGACGAGAATGGCTGCAATTTTCATTATACGGTGCGGCAATACTTGGTGTTGCGATATATGTCGGGATCGCAAATAATCGTTCCGTTCAAAAGGAGCGTGAGTGGATACTCCGGCTCAACTCTTATCTGATCAGAACAGTCTTTTGGTCAGTCTTACTGATTGGTATTGTTGACTTCCTGCTAGCGTTTCTTCGAGGTGAAGGGTTGCTGATTGGTACTGTCGGCACTGAGTTAGCGGAACTTTTGCACAAAAACCAGTTTCGTGGCCTTTATATCCACACGTCCTTGATCGGGGTTTCTGCTGTTATCGCGGCGATGACTAAGTCTATCGGGGTGACCTGGCTGTCGTTAATGATTGTTGTATCAGAACTGCTACTCGTGATGTCCCGCTTCGTATTCTCATACGAACAGGATTATATGGCGGACCTCGTCAGATTCTGGTTCGCCCCGCTATTCCTCGCTGGGTGTGCCTATGCATTGCGAGAAGAGGGCCATGTTCGGATCGACGTTATTTATTCGGATTTTAGCAAACAATCAAAAGGCCTCGTGAATGCCTTTGGCTCTGTTCTTCTGGGCATGCCGTTTTGCTGGCTTATCTTGATCGTGGGAACGTCTGGCAAGACGGGGATACTTAACAGTTCACTGTTGACTTTCGAGATCGAGGGCTTGGGCAACGGCCTGTATGTTTTCTATTTGATGACCGTTTTCTTAGGCGTGTTCGCGGTAACAATGCTGATTGAGTTCGTTGGCGTATTGTTCGGCGCTATGGCTGATGTGTATTACGAGCCAGATAGGAGAGAAGATGATCCAGTCTGCGTCCAATAACATGAACCCCAACTAGGAAAGATAGAGGCCGATGGAGTTCGTATTCCTCATTCTTTTGCTTATCTCCTTGTTTGTCGCGCTGGGTTCGGGGTTTCCTGTCGCCTTCGCCATACCAGGCTCTGCAATATTTTCTATCGCCTTTGCTGCTTTTGCCGGCTACGTGTTCGCCGGTGACGTTAACGCATATTTCACGCACGGCGGTGGTCCAGGTGAATGGCTGTCAGCTGGAGTAATCAACATTCGTCGTATCTATCAGTCCGACGAGAGCGATATATTAATTGCTATACCACTCTTCATTTTTATGGGGTTGATGTTGCAGCGTTCAAAGGTCGCTGAAGATCTGCTCCTGGCGATGGCTAAGTTATTTGGCGCCATGAGAGGTGGTCTAGGTGTTTCAGTCGTTCTCGTTGGCGGACTTCTTGCCGCTACGACAAGTGTCGTTGGTGCGACCGTGATCACAATGGGTATGATTTCGCTACCAACAATGTTACGAACCAATTACTCCAAACCGCTGGCAACAGGTATCGTCGCTGCAACCGGCACTCTAGGGCAAATTATCCCGCCTTCGATCGTTTTGATTATTCTTAATCACCAACTTACCTCCGCCGTGTACCAGGCCAATACGGCGCGGCGGGAGTTATACAAATCGACCGGTGGCGAGGGGCCGATGCCCTCCATCTTTGACATTAGCTCGGTCAGCGTGGGTGAGATGTTCATGGGTGCGCTGGTTCCTGGCTTATTGCTCATTAGCCTCTATATTCTTTTTCAATTGGCAGTTGCGATAGTTCGCCCAAGCATGGCCCCGGCAGTGGGAAACAACGACACAGATCAGAGCAGTATGCTTGTGCACATGTTGCTTGCGTTGGTTCCACCTTTGGCATTGATTTTTCTTGTTCTTGGCTCGATAATTTCCGGCGTTGCGACCGTCAACCAAGCCGGTGCGATCGGCGCCGCTGGCGCTACTATTATGGCGGGGTATCGATTGCGCGAAGGTATGCGGCGCGCACTTTGGCCTTTGATCATTTCAATCACTGCTGCGACTGCGCTCGCTGTAATTCTTACCGTTTTCGATGTAAATCTGCGCAAAATTTATACGACAGCAGATGTCGTCGGAATCATCCTTGCCGCTGTGGCCTCATCGTTTCTGGCATTTGCAATTTTCTGGAGCGGTTGGCGGGCGTTGAAATTCGAGGGCACGCTGCGACATGTGGTCAACGAGTCCACAAAAACTACAGCCATGGTATTTGCTATTCTGTTAGGTGCGGTCATGCTGACAGCTGCATTTCGTGCCTTCGGAGGGGAAGACCTGGTTAGGGAGTTTCTCGCGACGATCCCTGGTGGCTTTTGGGGACAGTTCACTGTCATCATGTTAGTCATCTTCGCGCTTGGTTTTTTTCTGGATTTCATCGAAATCACTGTCGTTGTCGTCCCCATCGTCGCTCCGATTATCCTTACTGATCCGTCTGCCAATGTGAGTGCGCTCTGGCTTGGCGTGATGCTCGCGCTCGTCGTTCAAACATCTTTCCTAACACCTCCATTCGGATTTGCTCTGTTCTATCTCCGTGGTGTTGCGCCTTCGAGCGTCAAAACTATGGAGATTTATAAGGGGGTGATCCCGTTTATCGGTCTTCAACTGGTGGCAATTGTCATGGTTGTGGCTTTCCCGGTCCTGGTCAACTATCTGCCTAACCGTGTGCTGCTTTTGGCAGATAGCGCGCCCCCTGCGACGAACCCAAAGTTGCAAGCCTGTATGGTAGATTTTGTTAATGAGCGGTTCATACGAGACGAGCAAGGGATTAAGACAGCAATCACCAACGCACGCTCCATGAACTTGGACGTGTTACCCATTAATCTTCGCAGCGATTTCGTTGTTGGATTGAACAACACAGATGCAGCTATTATTGCAATTCAACAGATCAAATCGGCGGAGCGAGATGTGGCGAAAGCGGAAGGGGCATATCGGCCCGTTCTGACTCGAGTCCGGGCATTAGAGCGAAATTTGCGTCAGATCGATGTGGAATTGGCGAAGTTGGATACCGAAATCAATTATCTCAGGCGAGTTCCTGATAAGAAACGCAAACAAGAAATAATGGATCGCAAAGCCGAACTTGGCATTGAACGCGCTTCCCTAGTCGAGGAAATACCAACGGATTGGGATGAGGTCCATGATCGCTTCCAATTACTTCTTGATTCTGAAGCTGCGGTGCGACGGGAATATCGTCTAATTACTGATAACGCTTACGAACCCGTCAAGAAATTGATATCGCTTCTATCTAATGTGCAACCATTAGAAGATGCGGTTCCTAAGGTGCAGGCACTTAAGGATATCATTCAATCTGAACCCACAGATGTTGTCATTGACTCTATCAAGTCGGTGCGATCACTGCTCAATGGGGCCCGTGGTGCAAATCACATCACCTCAATCTTTTATAAAGCAACCAAAGCTCTAAGAGGGGATTCTCCCGACAAGATTGCAGTGGAAGAATTTGTCGCTAATGCATCCTTTGAATTGGACCAGGAGATCGAATGGCGGGCACGGGCTGCTAAACAGCTTCTTACGGACCTGAAAGCATACGATAGAGCCATTGCAGACACGATAGGCCTTCGAGGACAGTCACGCCTACCGGATCATGTAGCAAAGGACGTCGCAGCATGTATTTCTCAAAAGCGAGATATTTTCCTGAATTTTTAACGAGTCTAACACTGCTGATCACTACGTAGCCCGGACATAAAGAATCAATCGCAAAAAATACTTGGTCCCGTAGCTATTAAATCTTGTGAGAAACGCACTCGAAATCATGAGCCAAAAGCGTTGCCAGCCCTATTAAGGGTACTTTGGTGCCTCATGATCAGCAGTTTCACACAGGCTGTGGTCACTCAGCACTTCGAATACGCGGCAATCAGCGATTCTGCCGCCCCGGCACTGTTCAATCATGCGTTGCAGTTCGCGGCGAAGGGCCGTCAACCGTTGGATACGGTTATTGACCTCGCTCAGTTGTGTTTTGGCAATGGCGTCCACCGCATCGCAAGATTGGTCTGGAGCGTCTGACAGGCTGATCAGGTCGCGGACCGCTTGTAACGGGAACCCAAGTTCTCGAGCATGCCGAATGAACGTCAAACGATGTATAGCTGATTCATCGTAGATTCTCTGATTCCCGCTTGAGCGGGGTGGTGCAGGAATGAGCCCAATCTGTTCGTAATATCGGACTGTTTGCACCTTGCATCCGGCAGCATCTGCAATGCGGCCAATCGTTAAATCGCGAGTCACATTAAATTACCTCTTGAACCTATAGTTACTGTAGATATTACATTCAACAGAATAGAGATGAAACAACGAATGAAAGGATGCCTTATGGCCGGTGGTTGTTGCGGAAGTGATGCCAAGTTTGATGGTGTTTCGTATGAATTCAAACGTGCTCTGTGGGCTGTAATTGCCATCAATGGTGCGATGTTTGTCGTCGAAATGGCGGCGGGTGCATTCTCCGGTTCCAAAGCCCTTCAAGCGGACGCACTGGATTTTTTAGGTGATACTGTTACCTATGCGATCAGCCTTTACGTCATCGGCATGTCACTCAAGGTCCGCGCAACGGCAGCTCTTGTCAAAGGACTGAGCCTCGCGGCGATGGGAGTTTGGGTCTTTGGCTCCACTCTCTATCACGTGTTGGTCTTGGGCGTGCCATCGGCTGAAATTATGGGTGGCATCGGTCTATTGGCGCTGGCAGCAAATCTGGCAAGCGTCTGGATATTGATGCGTTTCAAAGACGGTGACGCAAACGTCAGATCGGTTTGGCTTTGTAGCCGCAACGACGCCATCGGCAACGTTGCGGTGATTTTGGCCGCAGTGGGAGTTTACCTGACCGGAACCGCTTGGCCTGACCTGATCGTCGCTGCTCTAATGGCTGGCTTGTTCCTGTGGTCATCAGTTCAAATTATCAAACAAGCAACGGATGAACGTCGCCATGCCGAAGTGCATTCCACCGCTGCCGAATAGAAAATATTGTATTGCTGGAGTTCGTCTATGACGCACGTGAAAAAACAACCTGGATATCGTGGTGGGGGAATTGCTCATTTCTTTTCCCAATGTTGTGCTGGTTCAACGTTGCTTCTTGTCGTCATGAGTGCGTTATTAGGGGCGGTTATTTTGGATCAGGCGACGAAGTTTGCGGCGCTCACATTTCTATCAGCACCATCGTACAAGATCGAAGTCACACCGTTCTTTAATCTTCGACTGGGTTTCAATACTGGTGTCAGTTTCGGTGTTCTTGGCGACGTTTTCAGCAATCAGCAATGGCCTTTGATTGCGACAACCACTGCCATTGCCGTTGCTTTCACTTTTTGGGCATTGCGTGTAAACCGTCTGCTGGAAGCAGCGGCGATTGCGCTGATAGCGGGCGGAGCATTTGGCAACATCATTGATCGGATTCGACAAGGTGCGGTCACAGACTTCTTGGATTTTCATGCGATGGGGTGGCATTGGCCTGCCTTTAATTTAGCCGATGCATTCATTTTTATAGGCGCCGCATCGTTGGTGATTTTTTCATTTATACCCCCAGCGATGAACGAAACCGAAAGGGGCGAAACAGAAAATGAGTCTTGAAAACGTCAAAACAATGATACCGCCAGATAAAGCGCTGATCGGCGCATGGTTGATTGCGTTGGTGTCCACTCTCGGGGCGATATTCATCGGCGAGGTCATGGGGCGGACCCCTTGCGTCCTATGCTGGTACCAGAGGATCGCGATGTTCCCTTTAGCCGTTATTCTCGGTGTTGCCTGCTATTTATCGGACCTAAACGTCCGCCGCTATGCACTGCCTTTAGCTATTGGAGGAGGTGCGATAGCACTCTGGCATAGCCTGCTTTTTGCCGGGATCATCTCGGAGCCGCTACGTCCGTGCATCCTGAATGGCCCCTCCTGTTCTGGAAAAGATCAGGTCCTTTTCGGAGCTTTGCCACTTCCGTATCTCTCATTAGTGGCATTCTGTTTGATTTCACTCTTATTATTCTTGTCTACGAAAAAGGAACGAAAATGAATCGTCGTAGTTTTATCGCCCAAATTGGGATAGCAATTTTGGGCATTTTTATTTTCGGCATGTACCTCTATCAACCCTTAGTCAAGAAAATGGGGAAAGTCGCGCAAGTTGCAAATGCTGCCGACCTGGTCCGTGATCATTCACCTATATTTGGCCCGAAAGATGCCCCCGTCACTCTTGTTGAATTTTTCGATCCGGCATGCGAGTCGTGTCGCGCCTTCCATCCGATCGTCAAAGACATCATGGCGACATATCCCGACGAAGTCCGTGTGGTGCTCAGGTATGCTGCATTCCACCCGCCTTCTGAGGAAGCTGTTCGACTCCTTGAGGCTGCACGTCTGCAAGAAAGGCTCGAACCTGTGCTGGAACGATTACTCGAAACCCAACCACGTTGGGCACCACATGGGCGAACACCAGAAAGTGTATGGAATCTGCTCGATGGCACCGGATTGAACGTCGAACAAGCACAGCGAGAAAGTCTAATGCCGCACATCGTTGGTGTGCTCAATCAGGACGCGGCCGATATCGAGTTATTTGGGGTAAAAAGAACACCGACATTCTTTGTTAATGGCATCCCGCTTGAATCGTTCGGCGCAGATCAGTTGCGCGCGCTTGTTCGATCGGAAGTGGAGGCATTATGAAAGTCATCCGTTACACGCTTTGGGGGGCTGCACTAATCGCATTGGTGGTGGCCGCTGTCCATCAGTATTCGCATTTCTTAGGCACGGATTCGGAGGAAGTGAACGGATTCCAGCCGATATTTACCCTTGTGAACCATCGAGGCGAAACTGTCAGTGAGGCCAACTATAGAGATGGCTGGGCATTGGTGTTTTTTGGATTTACAAACTGCCCCGATATCTGTCCAACGACCCTAGCCGAGTTCGCGGACGTGATGGATGGTCTCGGTGACACGGCGGATCAACTAACGCCAATTTTCATCACTGTCGATCCCGAGCGAGACCGCGTCGAGAACTTGGCGAAATACGTTTCTGCGTTCCACCCGTCAATTGTCGGGCTTACTGGAACGGATCAGCAAATCGCTGACGCGGCAAAATCATTCAAGGTCTACTTTGAGCGTATCCCTCAAGACACAGCCCCTGATGGCTACACGATGGGTCACGCCTCTGCCGTCTACTTAATATCCCCCGAGGGTAATTTTGTCCGCACATATCAATTCGGCACCTCACCAGAAATGATCGTTGAAGATTTAAAGACAAGGATATGAACGTGTTAAAAATCACATCTATTACGGGTGTATTGAGCCTGTTGCTTATCGCGATGATGACGGCACAAGCTGCCGCGGATAGTGTCCGTATAGGCGATGTGATCATAGAAGCCCCATGGGCTCGCGCATCAATTGGGACGTCTCGCCCAGCAGCGGCATACTTATCTATCCGTAATGAAGGGGACGAACCAGTGACCCTGACCCAGGTGAGCACGCCTGTCTCCAAGATGGCGGAAATCCATGAAAGCACGATGTCAGACGGCATAGCCCGCATGGGGCCTGCAGGTGACGTCGTGATCCGGGCAGGCAGTGAGGTCGTGCTGAAGCCAGGTGGGCTACACATAATGATGATGAAGCTGAAACAACCGCTCAAAAAAGGTGAGAAGTTCAACATGACTCTTACCTTCAAAGAGATTGAAGCCGTCGATGTAGTGTTGCCAATTCTGGGTGTTGGAGCATCCGGACCCAACAAATGACCAATGAGGGGAGAAAGTTTTTCAAATGCGCTGCTGCCGTCAGCGGCCTTGCAGTGCTGGCATTTATCTTCAGCTTGTCACTGAGAGAAAGCGAGACAGAAGAGATTGCGAGGTTAAACCTAGACAGGACTACGAGTGCTCAAGAAAGCACAGAACGGCAGCCAATCCTGACTCGTGCCCCCACGTCTGATTTCATTGATCTTCCAAGCAAGACACTTGCTCTGAAGCCAGGTGATACGCTGATAGAAGCGCTGGAAAGCACAGGTGTTTCTTATGGAGAGGCATTCGCTGCTAGTAACAGTTTGCAGGGTGTTTATAACCCACGTGAGCTTAAAGCTGGTCAAAAGCTCTCAGTATCAGTGTGGTTCGATGAAGATCAGCCAGAGACGCAGCATTTGGCCCGTCTCACTTTTGCATCGCAAACTGATCAGATCGTCATTGTAGAACACAAAAAGGCAGAACAGTTTGAGGCACGTGTTCAAGGCATTGAGCACAACGTCCGCTTGGTGCAATCACGGGGGGCAATCTCTGAAAACCTTTTCAATTCCGCGAGCAAAGTTGGAGTGCCAATCTCTGTTTTGATGGAGGCCCATCAGGTACTAGGTCAAGTTGTCGACTTCCAACGCGATATTGCTAAGGGTGACAAGTTCGTCCTCGGCTATGAAGTTTACGATGATAAGTATGCTGGTGGAACTCATGCTGGCAATCTTGTTTACGTGTCTCTCAACGCCTCAGATAGTTCGCATGAATTCTTCCGGCATGAGACCATAGAAGGCTTTGTGACATACTTTGATGAAACTGGTCGCAGCAACATGTCTGGTCTCATGAAAACCCCTGTTTCCAACGGGCGATTGTCGTCATCTTACGGCAAACGGACGCACCCTGTATTAGGTTACACAAAAATGCACAAAGGGTTGGATTTCGCCGCCATGCTCGGAACGCCTGTCTTCGCAGCAGGTGATGGAACTATAGTGCAGCGCCGTCGCAATGGAAGCTTTGGTAAATACATTCGTATCCGTCACAATGATGGGTTTTCTACCGCGTATGCCCATCTTAACCGATACAAAGACACACTAGCATCTGGGGATCACGTCCGACGTGGTGAGGTGATTGGTTATGTCGGTGAGACAGGTCTCACGACCGGGCCGAATTTACACTTCGAAGTTTTAAAAGCAGGTCGCCAAGTAAATCCGGCAAAGGTTGTCGCGCCTCCGCTCGCCAAGCTGAATGGCGAGGCCTTATCGCAGTTTCATCGAGATATGGCTGAACTCAAGACTGCATTGGGCATTCCTGTGCAAACTATCGGCGCTCGAAGCGGACCTGACGTACGTGTGCAATCGGGCGATGAAGGGTAGCTTAGTGTGAGATCGAATTGGCCTGCTCGTAAACTCCAGCTCACTTCGCTTGCACTCGTCATAGCAGTCGCCGCCTCAATTCTATACGGATGGTGGCAAGTTGATGGCCCAGGGGCATCATCGAGAACATCTAAAGTGAGCAACTTGCCGCTCTCGATTACTCAAATGAATTTCTCACTCATAGATCACAAAGGTAACCAAGTTCAACCAGTGGACTGGATCGGCACGCCATTGCTCGTGTTCTTCGGCTTTACGTATTGTCCTGATATTTGTCCAACGACCTTAGCTGATATTACAGGCTGGCTTGAAGCGCTGGACGAGGACACCGAG
>DGNZ01000016.1 GCA_002389175.1 Rhodospirillaceae bacterium UBA4479
AAGCGGCGGATGCGTGTATGCAGACCTATGGCGGGTTTGCCTATGCCGAGGAATACGATATCGAACGTAAATTCCGTGAAACACGCCTGTACCGCACGGCACCGATTTCTACGAACTTGATCTTGTCGTATATCGCCGAGCATGTTCTGGGGATGCCGCGATCGTTCTAAGCAATCAGAACGGCAGCCAGGAATGCTCTCGGTTATAATGCAGATACCCGATGCTGGCCCCGGCACGCAGGCCAACACCCGTTCTGATCGGGGCCATAATGACGTCGCCTGATTGCTGATAATTCAGGCCAACACCCGCAACGATGTACAGGCTGCCCTCAACTCCCGGATAACGCTGAAATAATGCGTCTTCGGAATTCAGATTGTAGATCAAGGTGAAGACCTTTGACGCGTTGCCGCCCAGGTCCCAACCGATGGACGGGCCCTGCCAATACACTTTCCGAGTATCTGCCGTTTTTCGGTTCAGCATCCCATTGCCATATCGAAGCCCCACGCCAATGGCGCCGCTGACTTCTTCGCCGATGATAAAGGCATTGGGGCGGCCGTGATCATTGAACACTTTTTCAATCGCTTTGGCTAAACCCTCTGTCGTATCCCCAAAAAACCCGGTCGCCTTGGTCGTGATTTCTTCCATGGAGTATGTGTCGTCGGCGTGAGCCAATGGTGCAAAGCTGAGAGTTGCGATGATCACAAGAGCCGTCAAATCCCGAAAGTATTTAAACATGGGGTATTTCCTAGTTAATGAACGTGCGCGCGAACCTTGCCTTGATAGTAGCATGTAACTTTACATCATAAAATCTGGCTATGATCAGAAGCGTGATATTCAGGATTGCAGTATTTTTACGGATTCCGTGATAGGCACGGCGAATTACGCGTTTTTCTTTTTAGAAATAGCTTCTGTTAAAAACAGCCCCGCCGACACAGCAGGGCCGATTCCAAGCGCGAACATGACAGTCCCAATTCCGACGACACCGCCGAGTGTCCAGCCGATGATGGTCACCGTGATTTCAATCGATATACGCACCCACGCGATGGGGGCATTTGTCCGCTGCTGAAGGCCCGTCATCAGGCCATCACGGGGGCCTGCACCCAGATTGGCTAGCAGATATAATCCACTGCCCAGTCCCACCAATAAGATGCCGGCGATGGTTTGCGCACCCATCCCGACATAGGAAACGGGGTTGGGAATGTAGGGCAAAAGAAATTCGATCACGCCAGCGATGATGATGACGTTCAAGATTGTGCCGATACCGGGCGTGCGTTTCAAAGGAACCCAAAGCAACAACACGCCGATTCCGATGAACAGTGTCGCCGTGCCGATACCAATCCCGAATGTCAGACTGATACCCTGGGCGAAAACGGTCCAAGGGCTGACGCCCGCGCCGGCGCCGATCAACAACGTTTCACCTGTTCCAAATAAAAAAAGGCCGATGATCAACCACACCAATGTAATGGCGCGCGGCCGAAGGTTCCGAGGTGCCCCGGAACTCCATTCCACGACAGGAACGTTTTTGACCTTAAATATCTTCATAACGATGCCCCCACCGTCATTCTTCTATGATCAAAATTGGGGGCTGGCGACAATCGGATTGTCGTGGTGACAAGATTGTCGTGAAGGGACTTAGTTGGTTTGTGCCGGCGCGGTGGCGATCTGTTTTCTCCACGCGGCGATCTGGCGCAACCGATTTTCCTCAAAGCGTTCGTCACGTTTCGAGCCGAAGGCTTGCTCAAGTTCCAACTTTCGGCGCTGTTTTAATTCTGCTTTGCGTTTCGCCATCAGATATTGAAGCGACGAAACACGCCCCCGGGCGTTTTTCCAGGCGTCCATTTGACGTTGACGCTTGGCGTTGGGGTCCATGTCTTCACGAAGTTTGCGGGCGGCTGTCTTTAGCGTCTTGAAACGTGCGTTTAAAGCATCGGTTCGCGAACGGTCGATCGGCATGACCGTCACATGTGTGGGCATAGGTGTTGGCTCAATGACCGGGACAGCTGTTTGAAGAGATGCAACTTGGGTATCGGCGGGCTGAAAATTACCGACTTGAGACCAGAACTTTTCAACCTTAGCCCGGTATTGTTCCGTCCGCGACGGTGTTCTGGAGTGATAATGCCCTGCGGCTTCATTCCAACTGTCTGCATTTTGGCGAAGTTGGGTCAAAAATTTGACGGCATAGGCTGCATTGATATCCGGGTCCATCGCATCTTCGATGCTGTTGAAATGCTTCCCATGGAAATGCAGATTTACCTGCATACAACCGACGTCGATATTTCTAACGCCCTTGGATTGAAGGCGACGAACCTCGGCCAATGCTGCCTGTTTGGTGGGGAAATAAGTGCCGGGCCCGCCCGATGTGACGGTCCACGGCCAGGCGCGGACAATTTTATCTGATTGCGACCATCGGCCCGATTCAGCCATTGAAATGGACCGCAAAAGACCGCTTGGGACGGCTGATATCCGTTCCCATCTGGATGTGGCGCGTTCGCATTTGGCAAAGGCCTGTGCGGCTTTGGGGCCGCTTGTGGGTGCCGAGGCCAGGGCTGCTGCTGCACCAATAAGCATAATGGCTGCAGCGCCGATAGCAGCGCCGAACAACAAATACCAAGATCTCATCTCGCGTGATCGCACCACGGCTTCTCTCCTTACCTAGGCCCTTGTCAGCAAGTCCTATGCCAGTAAGACGATGTGTCTTGGCCCTAGAGTCGGCGATGATGGTCAAAAAAGTGTTAATCTGATGCGATCTTTAGTGTCAGAACGACAAAATATACGAGGTCAGTTTTCGATCTTTCCGATGCGATAGGTGTTTCAGAAAAGGCACAAAGGCACGTTCGAGTCATTATTTTTGGAAAAATGCCTTTTTTTATTGCATATGCGAACAAAGGCTATATTTTGTGCATTGCAGCAACTGTTTATCGGCCCCTTTTGGACTGTAGGTTGCTGCAAATTGGATGTTTCCTCCCAATCACTCGGGCCGTGCCTTCGGGCACGGCCTCTTTTTTGCACCGCAGCATATATGTGTAAATTTGAGGGAATTTCGCTCGGAAAAGCAGATTAAGGGGTGGAATCAGCGCCTTCGCCGAGCGAACGTTGCAAAATCACCTGATCCATCCACCGATCGAACTTAAAGCCGATATTTTTGACTGTGCCGACGTGGATAAAGCCCATTTTTTCATGAAATTGGATGGATTGCTGGTTTTGCGAATCGCCGACAATCCCGATCATCTGCCGATACCCGAGTGTCGTACACGCATCGATAAGTTTTTGCAGCAAAGCCGTGCCAATGCCGCCGCGTCGAAGCTGATCATTAATATAGACGGAATTCTCAACCGTATAGCGATACGCCGGGCGCGGCCGATACGCGCCAGCATATGTATATCCTGCGATTTCGCCATCCAGGTCCGCCACGAAATAAGGAAAGCCCCCCGCTTCAAGTGCACGGGCGCGATTTGTCATTTCCGTCACGTCGGGCGGTGTTAATTCCCAACTGGATGCACCATTCAGGACGTGATGGGCATAAAATTCGGTGATGGTGGACATGTCAGCATCGGTGCGCGGTCGGATGATGGCGGGCGCATCGGACGACATGGGCGTGCTACTCAGCCGCCATCGACGGCAACAGCAACGCATGATCGATATTGGCCAAACGTGCGATCAAGACTTCTAGTCGCGCGGACAGACGGTCAAAACCCTGATGGCGTTCGATGGCCATTTCATCCATATAAAGGGCGCGATTGATTTCGATTTGCAGGGTTTGAATACCTGTTTCACGCGACGCGTAGTGCCGGGTCGTGAAACCGCCCGCATACGGCTTGTTCCGCCGTACGCTCAGGCCCAAATCACGCAACGTGCGCTCGGCGATGGCGCTGATATCAGGGCTGCAGCTGCTGCCGTGGCAATCACCCAAAATGATATCCGTTTGGGTGTGGCCGTTGATTCCAGATGCCGCCAGTGAGGGCATCGAATGACAATCGACCAGCAAACAGCATCCAAACTTGGCCATGGCTTCGTCGATCAACGCGCTCAACGCCCGGTGATAGGGCCGATGGCATTCCTCAATCCGGCTGATGACTTCTTGGACATCCAGGCGTTTGTTATAGATTTCAGCGCCCCCGGCAACGATCCGCGCGACCGTGCCCAAGCCAGCGATCACCCGCGACGATGTGGTATTGACCCATTCCGGCAGTTGTTCGCGGAACATGTCAGGGTCAAGCTCATAGGCTTCGCGGTTGGCATCGACATAAGCGCGGGGAAAGTGCGCATGCATCAGCGGCGCGCCGAATTGGGGTGCAGCGGCAAAAAGCTCTTCGATGAATGCATCTTCGGAACGTCTGATCTGTTTATCGTCCAAACGCGAAGCATTCAGGAATGAATAGGGATACATCCGCCCGGAATGCGGCGATGCAAAAACCACAGGTGATGTTAATTCTTCGGGCCGTTCTATGGAAAACGGCATAAACTTGGCCGTTTCGGCATTGGTTTTGTTATTATCGTTGAATGCCATTGGCTTGCAAAAATCCAGTCATCACGGCGGTCCAAGCATGACACTTGGACGCGGGGTCAATGTTATTTCGCCGATTAAACCGCCCCTCATCATCGGTTGCAAGTTTACGCTGCACATCATGCGATTTAAACCACGCCAGCCACTTGCCAAAGACGGCGGTCGGGGCTAAAAAGCTCGCCTCGTTGGTCATATCTGATTCAACGATAAGGGCGCATAGCTCAGCGGGAGAGCACCTCGGTGACATCGAGGGGGTCGTAGGTTCAATCCCTACTGCGCCCACCATGAAAAACCCTCGGGAAACCGGGGGTTTTTCTTATTTGAAGTATTCTTCTGCGCCTCATTAACGCCTTTTATTCACAGCGTATTGAATTCAAGGAACCCATTCAGGCTCTGTTGTCTCAGTATTCTTGGCGGACGATGATGGGGCAATGGAAGTAATCTCATCTGCCACAACATCATGCCCAAGAGCGACTTTGGCGGCATTGCGCCCGGCAAGTCGACCGAAAGTCGCGCCGGAGACCAGCCCCGTCCCCGCCGGGTAGTTGTCATAAAACAAGCCACCGACCATTTCACCGCAGCAAAATAGACCTTTGATCGGTCGCCAATCTGTCGCGACAACTTGAGCCGCCGTGTTGGTTTTTAGCCCACCAAATGTGAACGTGATGCCGCCCGTTGAGCTGTAGGCATAAAATGGCCCCTTATCGAGTTTCAGGCCCCAGTTGGTTTTTTCCAGGGCGAGCCCGTTTGTGGATAATTGATCCGGTTTGCTCGGATCAAAGCCCTCATCCTCATCTCTTGCGGCAGCGTTGAATTCATTCAAGGTCTTGAGGGCTTGTTTCTTATCAACGATATCAAGTTTGCTCAGCAGGTCTTCCAGGGAATCTGCCGTAATGGGGTCACTGGTTTGATAACGTGGTTCTAGTAAGTGGACGACTTTTGAATCGAAAATCTGCCAGACTTTTGCGGCCGTTTGCCCGAGAATTGAGCGCCCAAATTTCGCATACGTGAATAGCGCGCCATCTTCGCCTTCATCAACAAAGCGGCGGCCTTCTTTGTTCAGCATGACCCCATAAACATAACTTAGGCGGTTCGAACGATCCGTCAGTTCACGTGGTGCAAACTCTCCCCAATCAGCGCTGATGGGGGTGGCGTGACAGCCGCTCCATTGTCCCCAGGGCATGGCACCGATATTCATCGCCATCCGTAATCCATCGCCCTGATTGTGCGGGGTGCCGCGTACTTTGGCAGCCCCCACCAGCGGTCCGATATGCTGCGTGCGCATTTGGACATTCGCCTCAAACCCGCCCGCACCTAATACGACGGCGCTGCCTTTGAGTGTTCTTATGCCATCATCATCGCGATATTTGACGCCGTTTACGTTGCCGTTATCCCCGACAAGGAGTTCCGTGACCGCTGCCCCATAACGGATATCGATGCCCATTTTTTCGGCGGTGGCGAACCAACTTGTCGATAAGCCGACACCCTCATGGACGGCGCGCACGACAAGGCCGCGCGCCCAAATCAACATATTGTCTTTGCGCGTAGACGATAGATTTAGCGCGGGTTCCATCTCAATGCCGCCCACAGAATGCATCCACTTCACCGTATCTTGAGAGTTCGATACGAGAAGTTGCGACAGTTCCGGGTCCGTCCTGCCACTTGTGACGCGCATTAAATCATTGTGATAATCTTCTTTTGGATAAGGGGTAACGCCATCATAAAAGTTTTCATATGTGTCTTCTATTCTTGGCAGGAGCTCTTCAAAATCTCTGGGATCATCGAAGGCAAACCGAAAGACTCCACCACTCCAATGCGTGTTTCCGCCGCGCATTTCATAGGGGGCTTTTTCCAAAACAATGACTTTTGGTGCGCCATTTTCTTTTGCCGATACAGCTGCAGCTAAGGCTGCATTGCCAGCGCCGACAATGATGACATCATGAAATTCATCTGAATCGCTCATTGTTGTTACGTCCTCCCAAAACAGCATTTATGTTTTGAGCCACTATATTTTGGGTACAGAGGAGAGGGCAACAATTTTGGATGATGGAATATTGTGCGGTTTTGATTAATCTGAGATTCCAAAATAAATTGAAATACTAAAAACAATAATGATGAGAAAAATGAACTTAACCCAGGAATTCATCCAAAAAATTGCGGCCTTATTTCCCGCAAAATCGGGCCAGAGAGAATTAAGAGTAACCTCTGATCTTCTTTTAGACGGGATATCGGTTGCTGCATTGGGCTCAACAGAGCCCGGTCCCCAAATTTTATCATCGATGGCACATGATGCGGATCAAAGCACGGGTGCGACGATCATCAAGGGCGATCGACGCGTTACGGTTGAAAGTGCTGCGTTGGTCAATGGGGCGGCTATGCACGTGCTTGATTACGAGCCGATGTGGAACCCTGCCAATCACTCGTTGTCTACTACGTTGCCCGCACTGCTCGCCTTATCAGAGGTGCTTTTGCGGAGCGAAAAAGCAGCGTTTCAGAGCACTATCAATGGCGAAAGAATTCTGAGAGCCCTCGCGATGGGGATTGAGGTTCAGGAACGATTGCGCACGGCCTCCGGGCAGTTTGAGCCTGGC